>JAQXJQ010000080.1 GCA_029009035.1 Oscillospiraceae bacterium
GAGGTTGGTCATGTCCACATCCAGGCCGGAGAGCACCGCCATGGCCTTCTTCACGGTGTTGGGAATGTCGTGGAGCTTCAGGTCCAGGAAGATCTTGTGTCCCCGGGCCTTGATCTCACGGACGATGGCGGGGCCTTCGGCATAGTACAGCTCCATGCCGATCTTCACAAAGGGCTTCTCCTCGGTGAACTTGTCCAGAAATGCCAGGGTCTTTTCCTTGCTGTCGAAATCCAGCGCGATAATGACGTCCTTACCCATCAGTGTGCTCCTCCTATGATCTCGTTCAAATCTTTGATCCCGTACTTTTCCATGGCCCCGGGCAGACCCTCCACGATGTGTTTGGCGGCAAAGGGCTCCACCAGATTGGCGGCGCCCACCTCCACGGCGGTGGCGCCGGCCAGCATCAGCTCGATGACATCGTCGGGGGTGCTCACGCCGCCCATGCCCACAATGGGGATCTTCACCGCGTCATAGACCTGCCACACGCAGCGCACCGCCAGAGGCAGCAGCGCGGGGCCGGACATCCCGCCGGTGGTGTTGGCCAGCAGGGGTTTTCTTCTTCTCAGATCCAGGCGCATGCCCAGAACGGTGTTGATGAGGCTCACGCCGTCGGCGCCGGCGTCCTCACAGGCCTTTGCCATGTCGGCAATGGAGGTCACATTGGGGGTGAGCTTGATGATGACCGGCTTCCTGGTCACCTTCTTCACCGCCGCCGTCACCGCCGCCGCCGCTTTGGGGTCGGTGCCGAAGCTCATGCCGCCGCCGTGGACGTTTGGGCAGGAGATGTTGACCTCCAGCCAGCCCACCTGCTCGCAGGCGTCCAGCTTTTCACAAACTTCCACATACTCCTCCACGGAGAAGCCGCTGACATTGGCCATCACGGGCTTGCGGAAGCACTTGGCCAGCAGGGGCAGCTCATGGGAGATGACCGCGTCCACGCCGGGGTTCTGCAGGCCCACGGCGTTGAGCATACCGCCCTCAAACTCCGCGATGCGGGGGGTGGGGTTGCCGAAGCGGGGCTGGGCAGTGGTTCCCTTGAAGGAGAAGGTGCCCAGGCAGTTGATGTCGTACAGCTCGGCGAACTCGTAGCCGTAGCCGAAGGTGCCGCTGGCGGGGATCACAGGGTTGTCCAGCTCCAGACCGCAGAGGGTCACTTTGGTATTTACCATACGATCTCCTCCTTCTCCAGCACGGGTCCGTCCTTGCAGATGCGCTTATTGCCGTATTTGGTCTTGCAGGAGCAGCCCATGCAGGCGCCGAAGCCGCAGCCCATGCGCTCCTCAAAGCTGAACTGGCCGGAGGTGGCGCAGGCGCTGTACACCGCCTTCAGCATGGGCTCGGGGCCGCAGGCGCACACATGGGTGTACCCCTCCACCCCGGCCAGGGCGTCGGTGACGAAGCCCTTCACGCCGTAGGAGCCGTCCACGGTGGTGACGATGGTCTCCGCCCCCAGCTTTTTGAACTCCTCCTCGTAGAAGACCTCGCTGCGCTGATTAAAGCCCAGAATGGCGGTGACCTTTTTGCCCTGGGCCAGCAGTCTGCGGGCCAGCAGGTACATGGGGGGCACGCCCGCGCCGCCGCCGCTGACCACGGGGTGCTCGCCGCACTTGGAAAGGTCATAGCCGTTGCCAAGGCCGGTGAGCACATCCAGCCCGGTGCCGGGGGTCATGGCGGACATCTGCTCCGTGCCGGCGCCCACCACCTTATAGATGATGGTGAGCGCATCCCCCTCCACATTGCACACGGAGATGGGGCGGCGGAGATATTTGCCCGCCAGCTTGAGGTTCACGAATTGGCCCGGGGCAGTAATGGGGTCGGTATCCCCCCGCAGCACCATCTCGAACACGTTCCCGGTGAGGCAGCGGTTGGACAGGATCTCAAACACGCTCTGTTTCAATTCTTTCACTCCTTGTCGATGGTGGACACGGTGATGGTGGTCTCCTCCAGCACATCCAGCAGCACGCGCACGGTGTCCAGAGAGGTGAAGATGGTGACGTTGTTCTCGGTGGCGCAGCGGCGGATGGCCACGCCGTCGTTCTCATGGACGCCGGACATCACGGCGCGGGTGTTG
>JAQXJQ010000081.1 GCA_029009035.1 Oscillospiraceae bacterium
GAACTATATCCCCGCCCCCGAGGCCGACACCGAGGCCCCCTTCCAGATGCTGGTGTCCTCCATCGACTACAACGAGTTCGTGGGCCGCATCGCCGTGGGCCGCATCGAGCGGGGCACCGTCAGGCAGAATCAGGAGATCACTGTCTCCAACTTCCACACCCCCGATGTGACCCCCCGCAAGGCCAAGGCCGTGAGTCTGTTCACCTTCGACGGGCTGGGCAAGACCCCCGTCACCGAGGCCTCCGCCGGCGAGATCATCGCCATGAGCGGCATGGGCGAGATCACCATCGGCGACACCATCTGTGCCGCCTCCTCCCCCGCCGAGCCCATCGAGTTTGTGAAGATCTCCGCCCCCACCCTGGAGATGACCTTCTCCATCAACGACTCCCCCTACGCCGGCAAGGAGGGCAAGTTCGTCACCTCCCGCCAGATCCGCGAGCGTCTGTTCCGCGAGACCCTGAAGGACGTGTCCCTGCGGGTCACCGAGAACGAGGACTCCACCGATGCCTTCAATGTGGCCGGCCGGGGCGAGATGTCCCTGTCCATCCTCATCGAGACCATGCGCCGCGAGGGCTACGAGTTCCAGGTCTCTCCCCCCCGTGTGCTCTATCAGGAGATCGACGGCGTGAAGTGCGAGCCCATCGAGCGGGTGGTGGCCGACGTCCCCGCCGACAACGTGGGCGCCGTCATGGAGAAGCTGGGCGCCCGCAAGGGCGAGTTCCTGTCCATGACGCCCGTGGGCAACCGCATGAAGCTGGAGTTCCTGGTCCCCTCCCGCGGTCTGTTCGGCTACCGCAACGAGTTCCTCACCGACACCAAGGGCGAGGGCATCATGGCCTCCGTCTTTGAGAAATACGCCCCCTACAAGGGCGAAGTCGCCCGCCGCAACACCGGCTCTCTGGTGGCCCATGAGACCGGCGAGGCCGTGGCCTACGGCCTGTTCGCCGCCCAGGACCGCGGCGCCCTGTTCATCGGCCCCGGCGTCCCCGTGTACGAGGGCATGGTGGTGGGCGTCTGCCCCAAGATGGAGGACATCACCGTCAACGTCTGCCGCAAAAAGCAGCTGACCAACATGCGTGCCGCCGGCTCCGACGAGGCCCTGCGCCTGGTGCCCCCCCGCCAGATGAGCCTGGAGCAGTGCCTGGAGTTCCTGGCTGACGACGAGCTGCTGGAGGTCACCCCCAAGAGCCTGCGCCTGCGCAAGAGCATCCTGAACCACGAGCAGCGCATGAAGGCCAAGTCCAGAGGCAAGTGATGGACCTGCTGCTGCACATCTGCTGCGCCCCCTGCTCCGTGGCCTGCATCCGCCAGCTGCGGGAGGAGGGCGTGGAGCCCGTGGGCTTCTGGTACAACCCCAACATCCACCCCTACCTTGAATACAAGGCCCGCCGGGACACCCTTCGGCAGTACGCCGGGGACATCGGCCTCGACCTGCGGGAGGTGGACTTCTACGGCCTGCGGCAGTTCACCGCCGCCGTGGCCGACCACTGTGAGCAGCGCTGCGGCTACTGCTACGCCTGCCGCATGGAGGAGACCGCCCGCTATGCCGCCGAACACGGCTTCACCCACTTCTCCACCACCCTGCTGGTCTCCCCCTATCAGGACCGGGAGGCTATCTGCGCCGTGGGCGCGAAGATGGGGGAGAAATACGGCGTGGAGTTCGTCCCCTACGACTTCCGCCCCCGCTTTCGGGAGGGCCAGGAGGAGGCACGCTTGCTGGGACTCTATATGCAGAAATACTGTGGCTGCGTGTACAGCGAGGAGGAGCGTTTCTCCAACCGCCGCAAAAAGGAGCTGCACAAGCTCCACAAGCAGCAGGCGGAGGCCCAACGCGCCGCTGACGGCGAATAACCGAAACGATAACATACCCGCAGCAGAAAATCTGCTGCGGGCCTGTTTTTCGTGGGGCGCGACGACTCGGCGCGCCAAAAAGTCTCCCCTGACGAGGGAGGCGGAAAAACTGAAAGTTTTGACGGAAAAAGAGCACAGAAGCGTAATCCCGGTATCTTTGTGTGTCTCTCCCTCAGTCAGCTTCGCTGACAGCACCCTCGTCAGAGGGAACCTTTACATTCCCGTGCCAAAAGCAGGAGCCGCTGCGATGCAGCGGCTCCTGCTCTTGTCTTTTCTTACGCCAGTGCCATGTCGGAGGGATGCTCCGCTTTGATTTGGGGTTTGGCCAGCTTGCGCATGATGGTCTGGCGGGTGACGATGCCCACAAAGGCGCCCCGGTCATCCACCACGGGGACGAAGCTCTGGCGCATGGCCTGGTCCAGCAGGTCCGCCATGCTCACCCGCACGCTCACCGCCGGGTTGAACCCGGGGCGCATGATGGTCTTCAGAGGCCGCTGCTCCATGGAGCGCAGGGTATTGTTCTGATCGTCCAGCATATTCCAAAGAAAATCGCCCTCGCTGACCGTGCCCACATACATGCCCTCCCGGCTCAGCACGGGCAGGGCGGTGTACCCGCCGACACGGAGCTTTTCCAGCCCCTGCCGGACGGTCCATTCCTCGTTGAGACACGCCACCTGTGCCTTGGGCGTGAGAAGGGTGATCACATTCATCGCGAACCTCCTTGCGGTGTTTTTCCTATGATTTGAGGATACCAGAGCCGGGGCGAAAAATCTATCAAAAAACTGTAAACAAATCCGGAAGTTTTTGTACAGTTTGTAAACATCCCCGGCGCAAAGCCTCCCCCGGATCATGATTTGCGCGGCGCACTTGACAACCCACGGCGCCGGTGCTAAAATGCCTTTATTAAACAGCTGAGACGGAGAAGAGACCGCATAGCACCGCGCAGAGAGAGGCCCGTTTGGTGGAAGAGCCTTGCGGCACAGCGGCGGTCGGTACCACTCCCGAGCGGCCCGGGATGACCGGGACGGGGTCGCCCGTTACAGCGAGAAGCGCTGAGCCGTCGTGAGCAGCGCGGATGGACCGGAGCGAGGGCGAGAAACCGAAGCCGCCAAAGGCGGCTGTTTCAAGTCCGAGTCGGAGGGAAGCCGCGCGTCGCGAACAGGCGAACCGTGACACAAAGCGGCGGTCTCAGACCGCAAGCAGGGTGGAACCGTGGAGCATTTTTGATGCCTCACCCCTGATCTCAGGGGTGAGGCATTTTTTATCCTCTCCCCCATTAAAAAGGAGGAATTTTTCATGTCCGAAGAAAATCTGTACACCTTTGAGAACCCGGAGTACCGCAAGACCTATTGGCACACCTGCTCTCACGTTCTCGCCCAGGCCATGAAGCGCCTGCACCCCGAGGTCAAGCTGGCCATCGGCCCCGCCATCGACAACGGCTTCTACTATGACTTTGACACCCCCCGCCCCTTCACCCCCGAGGATCTGGAGGCGCTGGAGGGCGAGATGCGCAAGATCTGCAAGGAGAAGCTGAAGCTGGAGCGGTTCGAGCTGCCCCGGGCCGAGGCTCTGGA
>JAQXJQ010000082.1 GCA_029009035.1 Oscillospiraceae bacterium
TCTGAAGATCTTCGGCCCGGAACATGTGGACCGCTTTCTGGATGTGAAGGCCCTCTCCGCGGGCCCCCAGGCCGCCATGGACCTCATCGACTGCAACGGCAAGCTGGGCATCGACATCGTCTGCGCCGGCATTGACGCCCGCATCGCCGCCGATGCCGACCGCTATAAGCGTCTGCCCCTGGTGAAGGGCATGGGCGCCTACGCGTTGGCGCTGGTGGAAAATGTACTCTTCAAGAGCATCACCCAGCCCACTGTGGTGGATGCGGAGGATCTCCACTTTGACGGCGAGACCACCATCATTGCCGTCTGCTCCGGCCGCTACTACGGCGGCGGCTTTATGCCTATCGGGGACAATATGCCCGATGACGGCGTGCTGGAGACCCTCGTGGTGCCTAAAGTAAGCCGCACCACCTTCTTCCGTCTGGTGGGGGACTACGCCAAGGGCCTGTACAAGAAATACCCCGACCTCATCTGGAAGCGCAGCGGCACCTCCATGACTTTGAAGGGGGAGCGCGACATCGTGGCGGTGGTGGACGGCGAAGTGATGCGCGCCCGGGAATACACCATCCGCCTGTCGGAAAAAAGGCTCAACTTCTTCTATCCCGCCGATCTCTCCTATGCCCAGCGCTGAAGACCGTCGAAATTAGCACTCTCCTCCGTCACTTGTGAACAGAATTTTAATTTTTTGAGATCAACCTCTGTTTTTGAAAAATAGGGGTTGATTTTTTGATGCACATGGCGTATTATCATACTTGGTTTTAGCACTCAGGTCTTTTGAGTGCTAACCACATCCGATGTTTTCAAACATATTTTCTATATAAGGAGGAACTCATTATGACTCTGAAACCCCTGTCTGACCGCGTGATCCTGAAGGCCGTTGAGGCCCAGGAGACCACCAAGGGCGGCATCATCCTCACCTCCGCTTCCAAGGAGAAGCCCGAGATGGCTGAGGTCGTGGCCGTCGGCCCCGGCGGCGTTGTGGACGGCAAGGAAGTCGTCATGACCGTGAAGGTGGGCGACAAGGTGCTGACCAGCAAGTACTCCGGCACCGAGGTCAAGGTTGACGGCGAGGAATACACCATCGTCCGTCAGAACGATATTTTGGCTATCGTTGAATAATCACATCTCAATTATTGGAGGTAATCTATTATGTCTAAGCTCATTTGCTACGGTGAAGAAGCCCGTCACGCTCTGGAGCGCGGCGTCAATCAGCTGGCCGACACTGTGAAGATCACCATGGGTCCCAAGGGCCGCAACGTTGTGCTGGATAAGAAGTTCGGCTCTCCCCTCATCACCAACGACGGCGTCACCATTGCCAAGGAGATCGAGCTGCCCGATCCCTTCGAGAACATGGGCGCTCAGCTGGTGAAGGAGGTCTCCACCAAGACCAACGACGTTGCCGGCGACGGCACCACCACCGCCACCCTGCTGGCTCAGGCCATCATCCGCGAGGGTCTGAAGAACCTGGCCGCCGGCGCCAACCCCATGGTCATGAAGAAGGGCATCGCCAAGGCTACCACCGTGGCCATTGAGGAGATCAAGAAGAACTCCAAGCCCGTTTCCGGCACCTCCGACATCGCCCGCGTGGGCGCCATCTCCTCCGGCGACGATGCCATCGGCACCCTCATCGCCGAGGCCATGGAGAAGGTGAGCCACGACGGCGTCATCACCGTGGAGGAGTCCAAGACCGCCGAGACCTACTCCGAGGTCGTGGAGGGTATGCAGCTGGACCGCGGCTATATCACCCCCTATATGGTCACCGACACCGAGAAGATGGAGGCCGTTCTGGACGACTCCCTCATCCTCATCACCGATAAGAAGATCTCCTCCATCCAGGATCTGCTGCCCATTCTGGAGCAGATCGCCCAGTCCGGCAAGCGCCTGCTGATCATCGCCGAGGATGTGGAGGGTGACGCTTTGTCCACCCTGCTGGTCAACAAGCTGCGCGGCACCCTGAATGTCTGCTGCATCAAGGCCCCCGGCTTCGGCGACCGCCGCAAGGAGATGCTGGAAGACATCGCCATCCTCACCGGCGGCACCGTGGTGTCCTCCGACATGGGCATGGACATCAAGGAGACCACCATGGATATGCTGGGCCGTGCCCGCCAGGTGAAGATCTCCAAGGAGACCACCATCATCGTGGACGGCGCCGGTTCCGCCGACGCCATCTCCGCCCGTGTGGCTCAGATCCGCCACATGATCGAGAACACCACCTCCGATTACGACCGCGAGAAGCTGCAGGAGCGTCTGGCCAAGCTGGCCGGCGGCGTGGCCATCATCCGCGTGGGTGCTGCCACCGAGACCGAGATGAAGGAAAAGAAGTTGCGCATCGAGGACGCCCTCAACGCCACCCGCGCCGCCGTGGAGGAAGGCATCGTGGCCGGCGGCGGCACCGCCTATGTCAACGCCATCGCCGCTGTGGAGGCTCTGGTCTCCGAGGTCGAGGGCGACGAGAAGACCGGCGTGCGCATCATCGCCAAGGCCCTGGCCGAGCCCATGAAGCAGATCGCCACCAACGCCGGCATCGACGGCTCCGTGGTTCTGGAGAAGGTGAAGGAGGCCGGCAAGCCCGGCTACGGCTTCGACGCCTACAAGGAGGAGTACTGCGACATGATCTCCTCCGGCATCGTGGATCCCACCAAGGTGACCCGCTCCGCCCTGCAGAACGCCGCCTCCGTGGCCTCCGTTCTGCTGACCACCGAGTCTCTGGTGGCCGACAAGCCCGAGCCCCCCGCTCCCATGGCTCCTCCCGCCGACCCCGGCATGGGCATGTACTAAGATAAGACCCGATCCGTATAAAATGGGCTGCCGCAGAATGCTCCGTTCTGCGGCAGCCCTTTCTGTTCGTCTCCGACGGGTGACTTTCTGCCCGCACATTCGGAAAGTAGGCCCAGCGGAGCGTCATTCCCCCGCAGGCGAAACATTCCCTTCGCCACGGCTTACGGCTTTCCCTTTTTCGGGAGAGACTTTTTTGGCGCGCCGAGTCGTCACGCCCCACGAAAAAACAAGCCCGCAGCGTCAAGAAAATATGCCGGTGGCATATTTTTAGCGTAGGCCGCAGCAGCTATGCTGCGAGGAAAGGGCATCTCGTCATCAGAGGGAGGCTTTTGGCGCACCCCTTGGCTCTCCCTCTGGGAGAGCTGTCAGCGTGCGAGGAACGAGCCGCTGACTGAGAGGGCTAATTTGTACCCTCTCCGTCAAAAACCGAAGATTTTTGACACCTCTCCCAGAGGGAGAGGCAAGGCGGCTGCGCCCCACAATAACTGCCGCATCAATGCAAAAGCCCGTTGCAGAGATGCAACGGGCCTTTTTATACTGTTCTGAGGGGTATTCCGTCAAAGGTGTAGACTCGGTCACACTTTTCCAGTACATCTGTCTCGTGGGAGACCAGAATGACCGGCGTACCCAGCTGCCGCAGGCGCTCCATCAGGCGCATGGCCCGCTCCTTGTCCACCCCGGCAAACGGCTCGTCCAGCAGCAAAACCTCACCGCCCAAGGCGGCGCAGCGGGCCAGCGCCAGCCTGCGGGCCATTCCGCCGGACAATGCCGAGGGGTACGCGCTCCCCTCCCCTTCCAATTCCGCAAAGGCCAGCCAGCGCTCCGCCTCATGCCGCCGCGCCGCCGGCAGCACATCGAAGATCTGCTGCTCCACCGTCCGCCAGGGCAGCAGGCGGTTCTCCTGAAAGAGAAAGGCGGCCTGTCCCAGCCCGGTCACCCCGCCGCTCCCGGGCTTCTCCAATCCTGCCAGCAAACGCAGCAAAGAGGTCTTGCCGCAGCCGGAGGGGCCGGAAAAACCGGTGATCCCCTCTTTGGGAATCTCCAGGGAGAAGTGGTCCAGCACCTTTTTCTCGCCGTAAGACAGGCAGACATTATCCACCCGGATCATGCCGCTCCCCCCTTTCGGTGAAGCCCACGGCGCAAAAGCGCCTCCAATCCTAGGGACAGGGCGATGATCACCAGCGTCCACGCGAACAGCTCCGGGGTCTCAAGGGCCAGCCGGGCCTGCTGGATGCGGGAGCCGATGGCCAGCTTAGGCGGGCAGATGACCTCCGCCGCCACCCCGGACTTCCATGCCAGGCCGAAGGCGGTGAGCAGTCCCCCGGTAAAATGGGGACGCAGGGAGGGCAGATAGATGAGGCGCAGGGTCTTGAGCCGGGAAAAGCGGTAGGCGTGGGCAAACTCCAGCAGCTGAGCGTCCACGGAGGCCAGGCCGGTGCTCACGCTGCCCCAGATCACCGGGAGCACCATGAGGGCAGCGATGACGCCGGGAATGTTGGCCCGGGTCACCCACAGGTAGACCAACAGGATGAAAGACACCACGGGCGTGGCGCGCACCACCCGCACAGCCGGGCTGAAGAGCAGATCCGCCCAGGGGAGGAAATGGGTCAGAAAGGCGAGGGTGCCGCCCAGGAGCACGCCCCCCGCCAGCCCCATGAGCACGCGCAGCAGCGTATAGAGGGCGGACAGCCAGAACTCCGCCGTCCCCGCCAGCGCCGCCAGACTGCGCCCCACCGCCACAGGGGTGGGCAGCAGCAGCTCCAGATCCACCAGCATGGCCGCAAGCTGCCATACCCCCAGCCAAAAGACTGGGGGTATGAGCATTTTTATGAACTTTTTCCCTCTGTCAGGGCGCATAGGAGATGCCGTCGTCGGGCAGTGCGCCGCCCACGGCAGCGGGGCTGACGTCATAGAGGATACTGAAGTAGTCGGAGATGGCGGGGGCCATATCCGCGCCGGCAATATAGATCAGATGGCACTGGGGAATGGCCTTCTTGGCAATGGCGGCATTGGGAGTGATGCCGTAGCCGGCCACGAGCTCGGCAGCGGCGTCGATCTCGGTGTTCACATACTCGATGGAGGCGGCATAATCCTTCAGGAAGGCGTCCACCCGGTCGCCGTGCTCCTCCAGATACTCGGTGCGGGCCACCACGGCGGTCATGATGAGCTGGCTGCCGTTATTGAGCGCGTTCCACGCCTCGGTCACATCCACGGCCTCGCGCACCTGGCCCTGCCCCTTGATGAGGGCGGCGGTGGCGGCGGGCACGGGCAGCATGGCGCAGTCGATCTCACCGTTCAGCAGCTTGGTGGAGATCTCGCCGGCCTCGGCAAAGACCAACTCCACATCCTCCTCGGGGTCCAGGCCGTTGGCGCTGAGCACATAGCGGAGGATGAACTCGGGGTTGGCGCCCTGGCCCACGCAGTAGACAGTGCGGCCCTCCAGATCGCGGACATCCTCAATGGTGCTCCGGCCGCCGCCCTCCAGGATGTGCAGCACGCCCTGAGTTCCCAGCGCGATGATCTTCACACCGCCGTTGGTCTTGTTGTAGAGGTTCACCGCCACATTGGAGGCCACGGCCGCAATATCCACCTCGCCCTTGGTGAGGGCGGCCATCAGCTCGCTGTTGTCGTTGGCGATGGTGTACTCATAGGCGCCGTTCAGCGCGGAGGGATCGTTGTCCACGCTGTCCAGCAGCTTAGCCGCGCCGATGCCGGTGGGGCCCACCAGAACGGCGATGCGGGACGCCTCCGCAGGCTCGGCGGAGGGCTCGGCGGAAGGCTCCGTCGAGGGCTGGGCAGTGGGCTGGGCAGTGGGCTGCTCAGTGCTCTGGCTGGGGGTGGGGTCCGGCTGGGGCGTGGGCTTCTTGCAGGCGGTGAGCCCCACCACCATCACCAGCGCCAGCAGCAGCGCCATCCATTTTCCGTGTT
>JAQXJQ010000083.1 GCA_029009035.1 Oscillospiraceae bacterium
GTACATAATCGGCGGAAATTTTTGTTCCGCACGAAGGAATAGAAGGAGAGATATCTATGGCAGTGAAAAACTTTGAGGAGATCGCTGTTCGGGCCAAGGCTTCCGGACAGAAGAACCGTGTTGTGATCGCCGGTGCCGACGCGGAGAACATCCTGCTGGGCGCCTTCCACGCTCAGGATGACGGCTTTGCGGAGCTGACCCTGGTGGGTGAGGCCGGCAAGGTCCTGCCCATGCTGGACAGACTGGGCCTGAAGGACAAGCCCTACCGCCTGGTGGAGACCTATCCCGGCGACAACGCCACCCAGGTGGCCATCGAGATCATCAACAAGGGCGAGGGCGATATCCTCATGCGCGGCAATGTGCAGACCCGTGAGTTCCTCATGCCTCTGCTGGACAAGCGCAACAACCTGCGCACCAAGCGCCTGCTGACCCACATCGACATCGTCTCCATGCCCGAATATCCCAAGCTGATTGCCATTGGCGACGTCACCGTCACCGTGGAGCCCAACCGCAACCAGAAGAAGGACATCATCAACAACATGGTGGACACCCTCCGCTTTGTGGAGGACGAGAAGCCCAACATCGCTCTGCTGGCTCTGGTGGAGCAGACCAGCTTCCACATGAAGGACACCATCGACGCCCACGAGCTGGTGCATGAGCATGAGAAGTCCCCCATTGCCGACTGCAATCTGGTGGGCCCCATCGCCTATGACCTGATCCTGTCCAAGGAGGCCGCCCGTCTGAAGAACTACGACTGCCAGTACTGCGGTGACTTCGACGGCATCATCGCTCCCTCCCTGCTGGCCGGCAACCTGATCGTCAAGGGCTGGCAGGCTCACGCCCATGCCCAGACCTGCGGCGTGGTGGTGGGTGCCAAGATCCGCGTGGCCATCACCTCCCGGAGCGACGCCCCCGAGGTGGCCTACAACTCCCTGGCTTTCTGCACCCTGCTGCCCAAGGATTGCCCCTACCTGTAATCCGGTACATTACCATGCCCCCACGGCCTTAGCGGGGTGTTCGTAAGACAGTGAAACCGACCTATGGTTACGATCATAGGTCGGTTTATATGTTATGCACTGGCGCGGCAGCGCCCCTGGCTCTCCCTCTGGGAGAGCTGTCGCCGCCGAAAGGCGGTGACTGAGAGGGTATCGGTCCAGCTACCCTCTCCGTCAAAAATCGACGATTTTTGACACCTCTCCCCTAGGGAGAGGCAAGGCGGCTGCGCCGCCAAATTCAAGTTTTTTGGCCTGTTTCATCATATCATGCGGCTTCAATCTATGCGAGAGCAGTCCCGGCGGATATTACCGCCGGGACTGAAACTGTTTTACGAGTACCCGCCTTTTACTGTGGGGACACTTTTTCACGTCGGGCGGGACGCACAGAGAAAAACCGCCTGTTTTCCGTCAAAACAGTTGACAAACCCGCAAAATGTTTATAATATAGAACAGCTAAAGGCATTGAGCAGGACGAGTAACCGGCCCACTCCCCCACAGAGAGCTGTCCGTCAGGTGGAAGGATGGCGAGGGAACCCGGAGAAGATCCCCTGTGAGCTGCGGACCCAACGCCCAACGGCCAGTAGGCTCCGCCGGTTGTCCCCGTTACAGGACGGTCGAGTGGCTGATGTTGTCAGCAACGGGAGTGGTACCGCAGAGGTTTGCGCCTTTGTCTCTCAGGAGGGAGACAGGGGCGTTTCTTTTTTGCGATGAGAGGGTTTTATGAGAGATATCCTGTTCAAGACGGAAGACTTTGTTTTTTCTTACCGGATCGCAGGTGTTTTGGTCCGTGAGGGGAAGGCGCTTCTTCAGCGCTCCGGCGGGGACTACGCCTTCATCGGCGGCCATGTGTCGGCCATGGAGACCTCTGCGGAGACCCTGGTGCGGGAATTCAAAGAAGAGCTGGGCGCAGACATCGCCGTGGGCCGCCTGCTGGCGGTGGGCGAGGTGTTCTTCCCCTGGGGAGAGAAGCCCTGCCACCAGATCGGCCTGTACTATGAGGTCCGTCTGCCGGACGGGAGCCGGATCCCTCCGGACGGTGTATTTCACGGCTATGACGAGCTGGGAGGAGAGCGGATCGGCCTGGACTTCTGCTGGGTGCCCCTGAGCGAGCTGGAGCACATCCCACTCTACCCGCCCCAGATGGCGGCGCATATCCTGTCCGGAAGCAAAGAACTCCTGCACTTTGTGTACAAAGAAATGTAAAAGATAAATATTCCATATAGGAGGCAAAAACCATGGATTACAACCAGACTGTCCACCTGCCCCAGACCGAATTCCCCATGCGCGCCGGTCTGCCCAAGCGTGAGCCTGAGATCCTCAACGGCAAATGGGAAGTGGAGACCTACAACAAGCTGATGGAGAAGAACGCCGGCAAGCCCAAGTTCGTGCTCCACGACGGCCCTCCCTACGCCAACGGCCACATCCACATCGGCACCGCGCTGAACAAGATCCTGAAGGACATCATCGTCCGCTACAAGAACATGACCGGCTTCCAGGCCCCCTACATTCCCGGCTGGGACACCCACGGCCTGCCCATCGAGTCCGCCATTCTGAAGGACAAGAAGATCAAGCGGGATGAGCTGAGCGACGCGGAGTTCCGTGACAAGTGCAAGGAGTTCGCCCTGAACTTTGTGGATATCCAGCGCTCCGAGTTCCAGCGCCTGGGCGTTATCGGCGACTGGGACCACCCCTATCTGAGCCTGACCCCCGATTTCGAGGCCGCCCAGATCAAGGTCTTCGGCAAGATGGCCGAGAAGGGCTATATCTACAAGGGCATGAAGCCCGTGTACTGGTGTCCCGCCGACCAGACCGCTCTGGCCGAGGCCGAGATCGAGTACGCCGACGACCCCTGTACCACCATCTTCGTGAAGTTCCCCGTCCATGACGACCATGGCAAGCTGGCTCAGTTCGGCGATGTGAGCAAGATGTCCTTCGTCATCTGGACCACCACCCCCTGGACCATCCCCGGCAACATGGCCATCTGCGTGAACCCCCTGTATGACTATGTGCTGCTGCAGGCCCCCAACGGCGTGGTCTACATTCTGGCCAGGGAGCTGGCCGAGGGCGTGTGCAAGGCCGCCGGCCTGGACTACTCCGCCTGCACTGTGCTGGGCGAGCTGAAGGGCTCCGACATGGAGCTGATGACCGCCCGCCACCCCCTGTTCGACCGGGACTCCGTGATCCTCTGCGGCGACCATGTCACCCTGGACGCCGGCAGCGGCTGCGTCCACACCGCCCCCGGCTTCGGTGCGGACGACTTCAACATCTGCCGTGCCTACGACGCCGCCGGCAAGACCAACATCGGCGTGCCTGTGCCCGTCAACGCCAAGGGCGTCATGACCGACGAGCGCTACAACGGCCAGTTCTACGCCAAGGGCAACGACCTGGTGGTGGCCGATCTGGAAGCCTGCGGTGCGCTGCTGGCCAAGGAGAACATCACCCACTCCTATCCCCACTGCTGGCGTTGCAAGAACCCCATCATCTTCCGCGCCACCGAGCAGTGGTTCTGCTCCGTGGACGCCATCAAGGACGCCGCCGTCAAGAGCTGCGACAGCATCTCCTGGCATCCCGTCTGGGGCAAGGACCGCATGACCTCCATGATCACCGAGCGCAACGACTGGTGCATCTCCCGTCAGCGCAAGTGGGGCGTGCCCATCCCCATCTTCTACTGCGACGAGTGCGGCGCCGACATCGTCACCCCCGAGACCATCGACCGGGTCTCCGACCTGTTCCGTGAGCACGGCTCCAACATCTGGTTCGAGAAGACCGCGGATGAGCTGGTGCCCGCGGGCTTCAAGTGCCCTAAGTGCGGCGGCGTCCACTTCTCCAAGGAGAGCGACATCATGGACGTGTGGTTCGACTCCGGCTCCACCCACGCCGCCGTGGTGGACCAGCGGGAGGAGCTGACCTTCCCCGCCGACGTGTATCTGGAGGGCGGCGACCAGTATCGCGGCTGGTTCCAGTCCTCCATGCTCACCTCCATCGCCGCCAAGGGCGTGGCTCCCTATAAGCAGATCATCACCCACGGCTGGACCGTGGACGGCGAGGGCAAGGCCATGCACAAGTCCCTGGGCAACGCCGTGGCCCCCGAGGAGGTCATCAAGGACTACGGCGCGGATATGCTCCGCCTGTGGGTGTCCTCCGCGGAC
>JAQXJQ010000084.1 GCA_029009035.1 Oscillospiraceae bacterium
CTTGCGCAGGGTAAAGCTGCCGATGCCTCTGCCGCTGGCCCGGTTCTCCAGGCTGAAGGTCAGCTCGCTGAGCAGGGGGATCAGCTCCGCGTCGGTGGAATTGAGCCGGAACTTCAGCCGGGCATCATTGTGGGTGATCTCATCCACTTCCGCCGTGTAGGACACTCGGCTGCGCAGGCTGACAGTCATAAAGCTCTGGCTGCTCTCCAGCTCCTCGCTGACATGGGCACGGCCATCCTCAATATCATAGCTGCCGCATACCACCACAGCCGTATAAGAGGTATACGGCTCCAGGTCCTTGATGACCCACTGGGTGACGGCGGAGATCCCGTCGCCTTCGTTGACAGCGATGGGCAGATAGTATCCGTGGGTGTCTGCCTGGGTGCCCTCCACCACATTGCCGTCAGCGTCGATATGCTTTCCGTTTTCGTTCAGGCGGTACGCGTGCAGCATCAGCGGCTCGCGGCTTTCATCGTCGGACTCGAACAGGTACAAAGCGGCCTTCCAGCCCTCGGGGAGCACGGCATCCTGCCGGGGGTCCGCACCGATGACGGCCTGGTCGGGGTTCTTCCAGTTCACGGTGATCTGCGTACTGTTCACCGTGTTGGTGGCATCCGGCACCTTGATCTGCACACTGGGGGTGGTCTTACAGGTATGACCGGAATAGCTTTCCTGATTGGTCTCCAGCTCAAGTTCCACGCCATACCGATCCTTCATGGTGATGGTATAGGTGTACTGGGTGCCGGCCTTCAGCTGATCCGCGGTCTCCCAGTGGGACAGGGTGTAGCCGCTGCACAGCAGCTGCAGCGCACGGCCGCTCATCTTCAGCTCCGTATCCTGACTGGTCGCTCTGGCTGCAAATGCGGAACCGCCTGTGTTTGCAGTCGCTGTCAAGGTCAAAGAGTTGACATAGCTTTCCGCCTTGTCAAACTTGACACCGGAGGGTCTTGTGCCGCTCTCCACCTCCGTGACGAGGCCGTTGCTGATGTTGGGGAACACAAGGTCACGGCCCTGGAGACAGTTGGAAAACACCTGGACCCGATCCTCTTCGGTCACGATCTGCACATTTTCATCCCGGATCGAGAATACAATGGGCTCCAGCGCATCGTAGCCCAGTGTTGTGGCTCTCCCCAGATCAATGGTCTTGGATCTGGTGATGCCGTTTGCGTCCTTATAGTCATACTCCGCTACCACATGGTACTCGTTGGCAGGAGGAAGCTGTCCGAGCACCACGGTCCCGGTGGCGGTGGCCGTCTGTCTCAAAATACGGGTCTCTCTCCCGTTCACGATCTGGTAGACATACAGCTGCACGCCGCCGTTTCTCAGCCTCGAGGCAGGGTCGGAGATCTCCGCCTCGGAAGACAGCGTGTAGACCCACGGCTGCAGCTCCCCAAAGGAAACGGTGGGTTCCTGATAGCTGGGGTCATCATCATTGCCGCCGGGCCGTTCCGGTTCAGCCGGGGCCTCAGGCTCCTCATCCGGGCTTGCATTGGGGGGCGCGGGCTGATCCACAACATCCTCAGGCGGCTTCGGCTCCTTGTCCCCGCCCTCAGGCTGCTGCGAAGGCTTGGCGCCGGGCTGAGCAGGCTCCGCGGGCGCGGGAGTGGGCGCCGGGCTGGAGGTGGGCACAGGGCCGGTAGACGGCTCCGGCTCGGGAGAGGGCTTCTGGCCGGGCGTTGGCTTCTGACTGGGCGAAGGCTCCGGCTCCGCGGAAGGCGCGGGGCTGGTCGAAGGCTCGGGCACGACCGACGGCCCCGGCTCCTCGGAGGGTTCAGGGCTGGATGTCGGCTCAGGGAGCTCCGGCTCCTTCGCCGGCTGCTCCTCCCACAGACCCAGCCGCTTCAGAAAGTCCTCATAGCTGTAGGTGTCCTCACCGATGGTGATGGTGGCACCCTCCGCCATACGAAGGCTGTGGCCCTCCAACGTGTTGTTGAGGTACGAATAATAGACGATCTCGGTTTTGCCGAATGCACAGACCGCATTCATGGGAATGGTGTTGCCGTGCATGGCGCTGGTGATCACGGCTTTCTGCGCCAGCTGATATCCGCCGTCCACCTGCACCAGCAGCACCCGGTCCAGATCGGCCTGGGTGTTGTCCGCATTGTAGGTCACACCGTCAGAAAGGTACAGGCCATCGTAGGAGCCGAGCACATCCCACCCCTGCGTTACCATGTTCAGCGAGTCATCCAGAAAATACAGCACCTGACCGTCTCTGGTGTACAGCGGGTAGCCGCTGCTGATGGCCGTTTTCTCCTCGCCGACAAAGTACCCATTGGAGCCGATGGCGCGGGTATAGACCGCGTCGCCCATCTCCACCTTCAGAAGGGAAACCACCCCGGAAGCGTCATCGCTGCGCAGCTGACCGGACAGACTTCCCTGGGGCACGGCAAAGCCGTCCTCGCCCAGGTATCCCCGGACCAAGAACTGAGTCAATCCCAAGTTGATCATCAGCGCCGCCACGACCACACCGGCCCCCAGAGGGAGGAACAGGCTGACGAGCCTTCCCCCGGGAGCGCGGGTCCTGCTTTTACGGCGGTTCAGTTTCCGAAACGGATTCATGTGCTTTCCTCCTGTCAGCGCATCCGCGCTGTGTGCCATATGCTAACGCTCTCCGATCTCCTTCAGAAGCGACGGAGAGGCCGCCAACAGGCGCAGACTTCCGTCTGCGGCTGTATAATTTCCTACCGTAAGATCTGCCCGGTACCCCTTGTCGGCCCTGACAGATGTATTGCCGCCCGATGTCGTCTCCACAGCCAGCTCATCATTCTGATACCGGTAAATCCGGTACATACCGTTGGCTACGTAATAACACGAAAACGGCTCCAAATCATAGGACATCCCGCCGAATTGCAGGGAAACCGTGTCCAAAAACACATAGGTTCCCCTTCCACTGCTGAGAAAACCGCCGTCCATGTAAATGCGGTCATCTCCATTGACATACCAGATATCTCCGTTCTCATCCCGTTCCAGGCGGCTGAGGGCGGGAACCCTCCATTCACGCTTTGTGGTCGGGTCCATCCAGCTCATGTCGATGGGGAGCATCAGGGCCTCGCTGTCCGCGGAATAGACCGGCGTCACATCGCCGGCGCTCCTGTCATCCCCCTGGCCGAACACGATCCCGTTTTCTCCGGGGATAACGACGGTCCCCTCGTCATATTCGACCTTTTGGTCCAGAAAATACTGATAGACCGGTTCTTCTGTTTTCATCAGCGTTTCGCCGGTCATATAGCGCAGCACGAGAAACAACGCCCCCGCCATCAAAAGCGCCATGACCGGAAAGATCAGCAGCTGCAGCCGCCTGTTCCGGCCGTCACGGCCTCCCCTGTTACTCCGACTCGCCACTCTCATCAAAATCCTTCCTCTCTCCCGAAACGGCGATCACTTCCCGCATCAGGACCACCGCCGCACACAGGATCAGAAATACGCTCAGCATCCAATAGGCCGCCAGAATGGTCTTGTCATACCGGATCTGCCGGAGATATTGGAGCAGGGTCGTACACACCGCCAGCCCCGCGATCAAAAGTCCGCCGCCAACGATCTCGGTCAGCATCGCCTTCAGGCTGAATCCCACCAGCAGCGCGCCGACGGTCAGCACCCCCAAAAGAAGGTAGTGGGTCAACATGACCGGCTGCGCCAGCAGCAGGCAGGAGGCGAAAAACGCAAACTTCAGCCACGCGAACCCCAGATGGAGCATGCTTCGCCCGCCAAGGCCCACAAACAGTCCCGCCAGCCGTGTCCCTCTTCCCTGCACCTGCAGACGGCGAATACAGAGCAGAAGGATCAGATAGGCTGCCAGCGTCATTCCCACCGTCACCAGAAGCGCCGAGCGCACCTCCAGCATCAGGCGAACCAGTTCATTGCTCATGCTCACGACCCCCGGCTGCCGGCTCCTCGTCCAGCTGCTTCTCGATCAGCAGGGAAAATTCATTGTTGCGGTGGATGTAAAAGCCCTTCACATTCCCCAGATCCACCAGGTCCTCTTCCTTTACCAGCTCAACATGACCGTAAATACTGCCCAGGCAGGGGAAATAATCCTCCATGATCAGCAGCGTGTAGTCCTTACTGACAATGCGGATCAGCTTCACGCCGTCAAAGACCCGAAGCCCATGAGCAAAATCCGAA
Source organism: Oscillospiraceae bacterium (assembly GCA_029009035.1). Lineage (GTDB taxonomy): Bacteria > Bacillota > Clostridia > Oscillospirales > Oscillospiraceae > Enterenecus. Next base: position 4,123 of record JAQXJQ010000084.1, read on the forward strand.
ACGCGCGCCTGGATCCTTCCTCCGGCCTCGTATGAGGATACCTTTTTTGCATCGGCCTTCTTTGCTGCCATGCTTCTACCTCCGGTGATACTTACAGATTAGATATTACACGTTATTCTTGGCGGTACCGATGTACAGGAACCTTGCCTCATCGGTCCGGTCATATACGCCGGACAGGATATCCTCCACATCGTCCAGAATATCCTTGATGTCCACAAACTGACCGGGAATCCCGGTAAACTGCTCCGCCACGAACATGGGCTGGCTGAGATAATTGCGCAGCTTTCTGGAGCGGTAGAAAATATTGCGGTCATCCTCGGACAGCTCGTCAATACCGATCAGCGCCACGATCTCCTCCAGCTCCTCATAGCGGGACAGGTAGCGTACCGCCTCCTTGGCCAGATGGCAGTGGCGCTCGCCCACCTGCTCGGGATCCAGCAGCTTGGAGGTGGTCTGGAACACATTGATGGCGGGATACAGGCCCTTCTCGGCCACCTTACGGTCCAGCACCACCTGGCCGTCCAGATGCTGCAGGATGGTGTGCACCGCGGCGTCGTTCAGATCATCGGCGGGGATGTAGATGGCCTGGAAGGAAGTGATGGCGCCGGTGGGGGTGGAGTTGATGCGCTCCTCGATCTCGGAGACCTCGGAGAGCATGGTGGTGGAATAGCCGTTGTCGATGGGCAGGTGGCCCAGCTCGGCGGAGATCTCGGAGCTGGCCTGAATATAGCGGTAGATGTTGTCGATAAACAGCAGAACATCCTGACCGCACTCATCACGCAGATACTCCGCCATGGTCAGTCCGCCGTACACACAGCGGGAACGGGCCATGGAGTTCTCACCCATCTGGCCGAAGACCATGGTGATCTTATCCATCAGGTCGCCCTCCACCATCTCGTCGTACAGCTCGCGGCACTCACGGGAACGCTCTCCGACGCCGCAGAACACGGAGTTTGAGCGCAGGCTCT
>JAQXJQ010000085.1 GCA_029009035.1 Oscillospiraceae bacterium
CACCGAAGTGGGCGGTCAGCAGAGAAACCAGCTGGGGGGTCAGGGAGATTTCCGGCACCAGAAGCATGGCACCCCGGTTCTGCCGCCGCATCTCCCGAATCAGCTGGATATACACCGCGGTTTTGCCGCTGCCGGTGACGCCGTAGAGCAGCGCCACACCGGGATTTTCCTGCCCGCTCTGCCGCAGCAGGGCATCAAAGGCGGCCTGCTGCTCCGGCTTGAGCACATAGGGCTCTGCCCGCTCTGCCGGAGGCGGCTCCAAAATCGGCTCGGTTTTTCGCACGGTGGTCTGTACATATCCCAGCTTTTCCAGCCGCCTGACCGTCTCTGCGGAGGCGCCGGTAAAATAGCAGATTTCTTTCACACTGCTGCTGCCGATAACACTCAGCAGCCGGAGTACCTCATACTGCATGGGGGCAGACCTGCGGCGTCTTTCCGCATACGCCATGGCTTCCTCCGCCGGAACTGCCAGCGACGCAATCTTCTCCGTTTTTTCCCGAAGGCGTTTGGAAAACTGCCGGTCGGAGGTCACATAGCCATGCTTTATGAGATACGAAACCGCACGGGTCAGCCGATCCTCTTCCGGAATTACCTCCTGCAGCTGCTGCCAGCGGGCGGAGCCGCCCAGTGTTCCAAGATGCTCCAGAAGCGCTCTGGCATCGGGCTGCCGTCGGATGGTTTCCACGCTCTGCGCTCCGGCGTCGGTAATCCGGTAGACCTCCGTGGGCGCATACCAGACGCCTGCCGGTAAAATGACCTTCAGCGCGTCGTAAAAGGTACAGAAATACCGTTCCCGCACAAACGCCGCCATGCGGATTTCCGCTTCTGTCAGAATCGGCTCGGTGTCCAGTATGGCCTCCACGGTTTTCAGCTTCTCTTCCTCCCTGTCGGCCACCGAGAGCACCATGCCCTCCACCCGGCGGTTGCCGGCGCCGAAGGGAACCAGTACCCGCATACCGGCACGAAGCCGCATCCTGTCGGGAATGCGATAGGAATAAGGCTTGTCCATGGCAAAAACTGCGGAAGATATGGCAATCAGCGCAATCAAATGGGAAACCTCCTTATTCCGGAATGAAAAACGCAGTCGGCAAGGCAAAAACAACTTTGCCCATATACCACTTCAAGGCGTAGGCCGTTGGCCTGCGCCTTGTCCGCGCCTCAGCGCAAGTATTCGCTTTTGATGGTTGCGGTCAGCTTGCCGTCCGCAACCTCCCGAATGGCCAGTGTCACGGGCTTTTCGTAGAGGGAGATGCCCTCCTGTTCCGCCTCGATGGATATCTGGCGGGCGCGTCTGGCGACCACATTGACCAGCAGATAGCGGCTGTCGATCTGTTTGAGTAATTCAGACATGGGTGGGTAAAGCATTGGTTAATCCTCCTTAAACATGGGAAGTCTGTCTTTTGTCTTGCATTTTTCGGCGGTGATCACGGAGATCACCTCATTGGCGGCGGTTTCCACGGTTTCGTTGATGATAATGTAATCATAATGGTCTGCCTGACTGCATTCCCATCTTGCCCGTTCAATCCGCTGCTTCATCAATTCCGGCGCCGTATCGCCCCGGTTCCGGAGCCGCTGCTCCACAATTTGCAGAGACGGCGCCATCAGGAACATCAATATGGCATCGGGGAATTTTTTTCTTACCTGCAGGGCACCCTGCACTTCAATATCCAGCAGAATATCTTTGCCTTCCTCCAGGGCCTTTTCCAGCGGCGCCACAGGGGTACCGTAAAAATTGCCCACATACTCGGCGTATTCCAGCAGCTGGTCCTCTTCAATCAGCTGACGGAATTGGTCGTGATTGAGAAATATGTAGTTGACGCCGTCCACCTCACCGGGGCGAATGGGCCGTGTTGTGGCGGAAACGGAGAACTGCAGGTTGTCATACTGCTCCATCACACGCTTCAGCACCGTGCTTTTGCCCACGCCGGAAGGGCCGGATATCACGATCAGCTTTCCTCTCATTCTTCCATCTCCAATTCACTTTCCTTCTCCGCCTCAGAAGCCGCAGCCTTGTCCGACGCGCGGCCCGCAATGGTTTCCGGCAGAATGGCGGAGAGAATGACATGGTCGGTATCCATGATGATCACCGCTCTGGTGCGGCGGCCGTAGGTGGCATCGATCAGCATACTGCGGTCTCTTGCCTCCTGGATGATGCGCTTGATGGGCGCGGATTCCGGACTGACCACGGCCAGCAGTCTGCCGGAAGAAACCATATTGCCAAATCCGATATTGATCAGCTTCATAGGATACCGCCTTATTCGATGTTTTGAATCTGTTCGCGGATCTTTTCGATCTCCGCTTTGATGTCCACCACGGTACGGGCAATTTCCAGATCGTTGCCCTTGGAGCCGATGGTGTTGGCCTCACGATTCATTTCCTGCACCAGGAAATCCAGCTTTCGGCCAATGGGTTCGCCGGAGCCCAGCATGGTTTCCAGCTGTTTGAGATGGCTGCGGAGGCGGACTGTCTCTTCATCCACCGCGACCTTGTCCGCAAAAATGGCTGCCTCGGTGAGAATGCGGCTCTCCTCAATGGTGGTGCCGGACAGCACCTCCTGCATCTTGGCC
>JAQXJQ010000086.1 GCA_029009035.1 Oscillospiraceae bacterium
CTCGCTCAGCTCATAATCCGCGATGCGCTGAAGTCCCTCGGGGGAGGCGTCGCTGAAGTCCTCACCCACGCAGCCGTGGAAGTGGACATCCACCAGACCGGGGATCACATAGCAGCCGGCGGCGTCCAGCACGGTCTCGTCGCCGCTGGCGGAGGAGAGGAGGGCGCCGTCGGTGCACACATCCCGCTCCACAAAGCCTTGTTCCAGGTCGAAGACCTGACCGCCCGTTACTCGCATACGCTCACCCCCGCGGCGGCCAGCTTGCTCAGGGCAGCCTTGTCGCCCACCACGATCACATCGTTGTGGAGCTGGAGGATGGATGCGGGACACTGAGGAGTGATGGGGCCGCAGAAAGCGTTGTACACCGCGTCGGCCTTGTCCTCGCCGCTGACGATGAGCAGCACGCGCCGGGCGGCCATGATGCAGCCGATGCCCATGGTGAGGGCCTGGCGGGGCACGTCGTCGGCGGTTGCGAAGAAGCGGGCGTTGGCGTCGATGGTGCTCTGAGTCAGGTCCACCACATGGGTCGGCTTCACAAAGCAGTCGCAGGGCTCGTTGAAGCCGATGTGTCCGTTGCGGCCCAGGCCCAGCAGCTGCAGGTCGGCATAGCCCAGAGAGCGGACCAGCTCGTCATAGTTCGCGCACTCGGCCTCGGGATCGGCGGCCAGACCGTCGGGCACATGGGTGTTTTCGGGCTTGATGTCGATGTGGTCGAACAGGTTGGTCTGCATGAAGTAGCGGTAGCTCTGGTCGTGGGTGGGGGCCAGGCCCTTGTACTCGTCCAGATTGACGCTGCGCACCTCCCGGAAGCTGTAGTCGCCCCGGCGGTTGCCCTCGATGAGCTGCTTGTAGGCGCCCACGGGGGTGGAGCCGGTGGCCAGACCCAGCACACAGTCGGGACGGCGGATGACTTCGGCGGCAATGATGTTTGCGGCCCGTCGGCTCATGGCCTCATAATCGGCCTCCTGATAAATTCTCATGGCGAATACTCCTTTCTGTCTGATGCTTCGTCCTCAGCCCAGCTCGGGCAGGCTGGCGGCGGCCATGGACTGACCCACGCGGCGGAACTTCTCGTCGGGCAGAGTCAGCTCGATCTTCCCGTTGACATCGGGATACTCGTCGGCCAGGACCTTCTTGCAGGTATCCAGCAGCAGATCGCCGCCCTTGCCGCTCATCACGCGGCCCAGCAGCAGGACATAGTGGAAGTGATACTCCTCGAAGTAGTAGGCCAGGGTGTGGGCCAGATAGACGCCGATGGACTCATAGACCTGGGCGGCGCGGGGGTCGTCGGCCTCCATCAGCTTCTGGACTGCCTTCAGCTTCTCGGCGGGAGAGGCGCTCTCGTCCAGCTCGATGCCGGCGCGGGGTGCCAGCTTGATGACGCCGTCCTGGCAGAAGTACTTCACGCCGCAGCCGATGTCGCCGGACCACTCATCCCGCATGGCGTCGGGGTTGGCGTCCACGGGGACGAAGGCCAGCTCGTTGAGCCAGCCGGTGATACGGCCTTCCGCGTCCACATAGCCCACGGCCTCGCTGGTGCCCATGGCAATGCCCAGAACATTGTTGTCGTTGAGGCTCATGGTGCCGGCCAGAGCGGACACATCGCCGTCGTTGGCCACGGCATAGGGCACATTGCCGAAGGTGTCGGTGATGGCGCGGATGAAGATGTCCTTCACCTTGCTCTCATAGAGCTCGGGGGGCACCTTGAGGAACAGGGAGGCGCTCATGGTGCGGTCGTTGATGTAAATGCCGGCGGAGGAGACGCCCACGGCGTCCACACGGGGCATATGGGCGGCGGCGGACTTCAGGGCGGAGACGATGCCCTCATAGTGGTAGTCGGGGTCGGGGTTGATCTTGGGCAGCCACACCACCTCTTCGGAGAACACGGTCTCGCCGTCGATGACCGCGGAGACCTTGCGGTCGCTTCCGCCGGCGTCAAAGCCGATGCGGCAGCCCTCCAGGTGGCCGCCCATGGCCTTGGGGCAGTCCTTGCTCTCGGGGACCTTGTCACAGAGCACCACTTCAAAGGGGTGCTCGAAGATGCGGGCCATGAAGTCCCAGTCGAAGGCGCGCTCGCCCTCGGCACTGAAGACCTGCTTCAGATAGTCACAGATGCCCTCATCACCGGAGACATAGACCTTGTAGCCGCCCTTCATCCACAAAAGAGTCTTGACCAGACGCTCGATGTAGTAGCGGTCGGCCTCCGCCATCTCGGCAGTGCCGTGGATGAAGGTGTGGCAGGTGGCCATTTGGCCGTCGGCCCGTTCCACCGCCACGGAGACAGGCTTTTTGGCGTGCTCCAGAAATGCGCGGTTGAACTTCAGCATGGGGATAAATCCGGGGTCCAGGACGGGGACATTCTTGACTGCGACAGGGATACCAAACCGCTCCATAATATCATCCTCCAATAGGTGTTTGTAAACTTGCCGGTTGTGAATGGCATACAGCTTTGCTGTTTCTCATTATATCATATCACAGCAAGGTTGTCACCACAAAAAGCAGACTTCCCGAACCGCTCCGGAGAGCGGACTCGGACGGCATTCGTTAAACATATTCTATACCAATTTTTCGGTAATGACAATCTCTGATCAAAACATCGCAAAAAATAATAGCGCTTTTTCACAAAGTATGATAGAATGGGGAAAATTCATTGCGGGAAGAGGGGAGCAGCGTGGAGTACGAGCTGAAAAATGGGAGAATTCGGGCGAAAGTTGTGACAAAAGGCGGAGAATTGGTCTCCCTGCGCAGCGCAGACGGGACCGAGTACATCTGGGGCGGCGACCCCGCCTACTGGCCGGGACGGAACCCGGTGCTCTTCCCCATCGTGGGCGGATTGAAAGACGGCGCGGTGGAGCACGAAGGCGCGGTCATGCACATGGGGCGCCACGGCTTTGCCAGAGATATGGAGTTTTCCGTTGCGCAGCGGGGGGAGGACTATATTGTCCTTGCTTTGGAGGAGAACCGGGAAACGATGGAAAAGTATCCCTTCCGGTTTTTGCTGAACATCTGCCACCGGCTGACGGAGGACGGATTTGTGACGTCCTTTGAGGTGACAAACCGGGATGAAAAAGCAATGCCCTTCTGCATCGGCGCCCACACCGCGTTTTGCTGCCCGCTGTACGGGGGGGAGCGGTTTGAGGATTACCGCATCGTTTTTGACGAGCCGGAGCAGGTCCCATCCCTGCGCCTGGATGAGCGGGGGTGTGTGCGCCATGGGGTGACGGAGGATCTCCTCCGCGGCTCCAATGTGCTGGAGCTGGACTACGCCCTGTTTGAACGCATCGACACCGCTGTGTTCGACCGGCCCCGGTCCCGGGGGGTGTCCCTGTTGCACCGGGAGACGGGCAGGGGCGTGCGTCTGCAGTTCGATGGGTTCCCCATGGTGGCCTTCTGGACGGCGGCGGGGAAACGGGCACCCTTTGTCTGCCTGGAGCCCTGGCACGGCTGCGCCGCGGTGGACAACGAGAGCGGGCGGTTCCGGGACAAACCCTACTGCGTGACCCTGGGGCCCGGGGAGAGCAAAAAATTGGCATATGAAGTGAAAATTCTTTCAAAGAAGCAATAAAGAGCGGAAACAGGATAAATAATATGGGAAAAGCCGGAATAATGTTTCATATTATGGGAATGTTGGAGAAATTTGCGAGAGCGGAGCGCGAAGAAAGAATTTGACATTTTGCTCAACGGATGCTACACTTAATGGGAGCTATTTTGGCTGTTTTGTGCAATGGATGGCAGAACAAAACAGTGGAAACGGAGGAAGGATATGGAAAAGAGGAAAAATGTGCTGCTGATCCTTGCGGACCAGCAGCGATTGGATACCGTGGGTGCCTACGGGATGAACGACATCTGCAAGACACCTCACCTTGACCAACTGGCGGCGGAGGGCATGAAGTTTACCAATGCCTACACCACTTCGGCGATCTGCGCGCCGTCCCGCGCCAGCGTGATGACCGGACTTTACGCCCACAAGCATGGCGTGGTGGATAACTTTACCAACATCAAGGAGGGCACCCCGCTGCTGGGCGACTGTATGCACGACGCGGGCTACTACTGCGGCTACGCGGGCAAGTGGCATGTGACCCCCAACAAGGAGCCGATGGAGTGCGGCTTTGATGACGGCAAGCCCTTCATGGGCTATGGCTTCCCCGGAAGCCAGGTCTTCCCCAGCCTCATCTTCAACCAGCCCCCTGACAACAAGCCCAACTATTATGAGGAGTACCTGAAGGAGAACGGCTTCGAGAACATTGACGTGTCCCACGGCTTCCAGGGCAACAACCCCGCCCTCCAGATCCAGGAGATGTACTGCAAGCATGAGGGCCCCGTGGAGAGCACCATCGAGTACTTCGTGGCCCACGAGACCAACCGTCTCATCGACGAGGCCAAAAAGCAGGACAAGCCCTTCTTCATCTGGGCCAACTTCTGGGGCCCTCACAGCCCCAGCATCGTCCCCGAGCCCTACTACTCCATGTACGATCCCAAGGATATCCCCGAGCACCCCAGCTACTGCGACGACCTGCTGGATAAGCCCTACGGCTACTACCTCAGCGAGAAGATGTGGGGTCTGGGCGACTACGGCTGGAAGGGCTTCCAGGAGATCGCCGCCCGCTACTACGGACACTGCACCATGATCGACGACATGGTGGGCATGATGGTGGATAAGCTGAAGGCCGAGGGCCTCTATGACGACACCATCATCATCTACAGCGCCGACCACGGCGACTGCCTGGGCGCCCACAAGCTCATTGAGAAGGGCGCGTTCACCTTCGATGAGATCTACCACATCCCCATGGTGGTGAAGGGCGCCGGCACCAGGGACAACGACAGCTTCGTCTACCTGCAGGAGATGATGCCCACCATTCTGGACATTGCCGGCGTGAAGCCGCCCAAGCCCGTGGACGGCGAGAGCATCCTGCCCCTGATGATGGGCGAGAAGGAGAGCAACGGCCGCACCTCGGTCTACGGCGAGTTCCACAACCATTTCTATGTGGGCCGCCAGCGCATGGTAAGGGATCTGGACTATCAGTTCACCTTCAACGAGAGCGAGCGGGGCGAGCTGTACGACCTGAAGAAAGACCCCTATCAGCTGCACAATGTCTGCTACGACCCGGCCTACGCGGATGTGAAGAAGAAATACCTGGACATCATGTCCGGCTACATGAAGGAACTTCAGGACCCCGCCGGGACCTGGTTCCACCGGATCAAGGAATTCTATTGATCCCCATCCAGTATTGACCCGGAAGCCCGGTCAATAATAAAGCCTAAGAAAACGGAGGAAACATTATGAAGAAGATTACCGCTCTGCTGCTGGCGCTGATGATGGCCTTTGGCCTGGTCGCCTGCGGCAACAAGACCCCCGCTCCCGCTCCCTCTGCATCCCCCTCTGCCAGCAATTCCCCCGCTCCCTCTGCTGAGCCCTCCAATGAGCCCACTGTGGAGCCTGTGACTCTGAACATCGCCTATATGCCCAACTGGGGCGCCCTGTGGGCCGTCGCCACTGCTGACGCCAAGGGCTACTTCGCCGAGGAGGGCATCACCCTGAACATGGTGGCCTTTGAGAACGGCCCCACTGAGATCGCCGCCATGGAGCAGGGCTCCATTGACATCTCCTACATCGGCCCCGGCGCCCACAAGCTGTGCTCCACCGGCAACGCTGAGGTCCTGCTGCTCCAGCACCTGGGCGACGGCGACTGCATCATCGGCCTGAAGGGCATCAAGACCCTGGAAGAGCTGAAGGGCAAGACCATCGGCTATGCCGCCGGCACCTCCTCCGAGACCATCCTGAATGTGGCTCTGGCCTCCGTGGGCCTGACCATGGATGATGTGAAGGCCATGTCCATGGACGCCACCGCCCTGACCACCGCCGCTCTGTCCGATACCGTGGACGCCGTGGCCGCCTGGTCCCCCTACTCCCTGACCATTCTGGCCCAGTCCAAGACTGCCACCGACATCTGCTCCAATGTGGACTTCGCCTCTCTGGTCTCTCCCGGCTCCTGGGTCGTGAACCCCAAGTGGGCTGAGGCTAACGCCGATGTGATGACCCGCTTCGTCCGCGCCATGTACAAGGGCATGGATTACGCCGCTGCCGCCACCACCGATGACGCCATCGCCAATGAGGTGGCCGGCTACATCGCCGCCGTCATCAAGAGCGACGCCGAGACCGTCATCGGCCAGCGCTATGACGGATCCTGGATGACCAGCGCTCAGGTTCAAGAGCTGTTGGGCAACGGCGAGGTGCTGCGCATCTACGGTGACCAGCAGGCCACCTTCATTGCCAACGGCGCTCTGGAGGCCGAGGGTAACCTGACTCCTGCCGAGTTCGTCCTCACCGACATCATGGCTGCCGCCGGCAAGTAATTTCTCTGACTCTTCCCCGGGAAGGCAGCCTGAGGGCTGCCTTCCCGGATGCAAATGCTGACCAAATCGGCCTGCAGCAACTTGCGAAAACCGGCCGGAGCCTGTGGATTTCCGCAGGCTGTTCCCGGCCAATTTGTTCAGCATTTGCCCCTATTCCAACTTAAAGGAGGCCCTACCGTGAACAAGAACAAAAAGAGAACGGATTGGGTCAGCAAGATCCCCAACTGGGCATGGCTTCTGATCTCCCTGATCGTGGCCATCATTGTTTGGACCCTGCTGTCCCTTGGAGAGAAGACCGGACGTACCTTCCCTCCTCTGGTCGAAGTGTTTGGTTCCTATGTGAAGATGGCCACTACCCGCGGCGTGTTCTGGGGTGACGTGGGCAGCTCCCTGCTCTCTGCCGGCATCGGATTTGCGCTGGGTTTTGTCATCGGCGTGCCCGTGGCCTTCCTGATGGCGTGGTACCGTCCCGTGCGCTACATCATTGAGCCCTGGATCCAGTTCATCCGCAACATTCCCCCTCTGGCTTACGTCCCTCTGGTGGTTCTGGCCGTGGGCGTTGGCCGTGCGCCCCAGATCATCGTCATCTGCATCGCCACCTTCCTGACCATCTCCATCACCGTGTTCCAGGGTGTCATCAATGTGGATGAGACCCTCATCAAGGCGGCCCGTGTGCTGGGCGCCGACGACAAGGTGCTGTTTGTGAAGGTCATTTTCCCTGCCACCACTCCCTTTATCATCACCGCCGTCCGTCTGGGTATCTCCGTGGCCCTGACCACCCTCATCGCCGCTGAGTCCACCGGTGCGTCCGCCGGTCTCGGTATGCGTATCCGCGCACTGAGCAGCTCCTTTGAAGTGGAGCCCATGATGCTCTACATCATCGTGGTGGGCATCATCGGTATGCTGGCTGAAAAACTTCTGAAAATGGCAGAAAGGAGACTGACCGCATGGCAGGAGAAGAGAGAAATCTGACCCCCAAGGTCCAGATCAAAGCGGTTGAGAAGATCTATGAAGGCCGCAACGGCAAGACCGTCGCCCTGAATGGCGTCAACCTGGACATCTATGACAACGAGTTTATCTGCGTGGTAGGACCCTCCGGCTGCGGTAAGTCCACCCTGCTGAACATCATCGCCGGCCTGCATGAGGCCACCTCCGGCGAAGTGCTGGTGGACGGCGTGAAGGTGGAGGGCACCGGCGTTGACCGCGGCGTGGTGTTCCAGCAGTACGCCCTGTTCCCCTGGCTCACCGTCAAGAAGAACGTCATGTTCGGCCTGCGGCTGAAGAAGGACCTGACTGAGCAGCAGCGGGAAGAGATCGCCATGAAGTACATCAAGATGGTGGATCTGGAGAAGTTCGTGGACGCCTATCCCAAGGAGCTGTCCGGCGGCATGAAGCAGCGTGTGGCCATCGCCCGCGCCTATGCCGTGAACCCCAGCCTCCTGCTGATGGATGAGCCCTTTGGTGCGCTGGACGCTCAGACCCGTACCCAGCTTCAGACCGAGCTGCTGAAGACCTGGGAGGAAGAGCAGAAGACCTGCTTCTTCATCACCCACGATGTGGAAGAGGCCATCCTGCTGGGGACCAAGGTCATCGTCATGTCCGCCCGTCCCGGCCGGATCAAGGAGATCATCGACATCGACATCCCCTATCCCCGCGACCAGGAGTCCAAGATGCTGCCCCGGTTTACCGAGCTGAAAAACTACATCTGGAACATGGTGTACAAAGAGTACCTGGAAGTCCAGAAGTGATCGAATACAAACTCCCCGAAGCGCCGTCATTGGCGCTTCGGGGAGTTTCTTTTGTCCTTCCGATCAGATAAAGCGGAAGAAGTTGTAGCAGCACACGCCCATGATGACCACCAGCAGACCGAGGAAAAGCTTGTTCACCATGTTGCTGTCGATGCGCTTGTTGATCCTCCGGCCCACCACACCGCCGAGGATGCCGCAGCAGACCATGCAGATGAAGAGCACCACAGGGAATTGGGGGACCTTGCCGGTGATGATGGTGAACAGCAGGCTGGCGATCTGGGACAGCAGGATGATGTACAGGGAGTTCTGAGCAGCGGGTTTGGTCTCCATGGAGAAGAAGAAATAGAGCACCACCAGATTGATGGGGCCGCCGCCGATGCCGAGGAAGGAAGAGAGCACCCCCAGGCACAGGCCGATGGCCGCGCAGCCCACGGGGTTCTTGACATGGTGGGTGGGGATGCGACGCTTGAAGAGGGTGTAGAGCGCGGTGCCCAGTGTCACCGCAAACAGCGCCGCTGCCTGAACCGCGCCCACGGTGTCGGCGTTGTCAAAGGAGGATTTTACAATGTCGAACAGCTGCTTGCCGGCCAGCCCGCCCAGCGCCGCGCCGATGCCCAGATAAGTGCTCACCCCCTTTTCGATAACGGATTCGTGGGCCAGCTGGGCCTTGAGCACGGAATAGGTGGTCATGGACAGCACGATGCAGCCGGACATAAAGCTGATGGTGCTCACGGAATAGAGCCCGAAGGCGTCCAGCACCGGTTTGATGATCACGCCGCCTCCGATGCCGCAGATGCATCCGATCACCGAGGCGAAAAAGCTGACGAGGATAAAAATGAGTGATGCCATGCTACTCTCTCCGTTTCAAAAGGTAATCATTCCAAGTATATCTTATTGTAACCCAAGGCCGTTCCGGGCGCAAGTGAAATGTAAGGTTTGTACTATATATAAATAGAGGGAAGGCTGCAGGGCTGCAGGGGAAGGCTGTTTGTGGAGGGAAAATTATCTTTCAAAAACCTGCCGAAAGGTGTTGACAAACGGCGAGCGATTTGATAACATACCAAAGCACTTGCGAGAGGCGGGGCCTGAAGCGGATCGGACGGCGGGAGCCGAAAAAGATGCGAAAAAGGTCTTGACAAGAGCTTGCGGGTGTGATAAGATAACCAAGTTCGCAACAAGCGGGTTTGAGCCTGGATGAGAGCCGAATTTCAAAGAAATTTGAAAAAGTGCTTGACAGGCGGTCACGAGAGTGATAGAATAATCCAGCTGACTGCGAGCAGCTTGTAC
>JAQXJQ010000087.1 GCA_029009035.1 Oscillospiraceae bacterium
CGCTCTTGCCCAGATCACGCTTCAGCGCGTCGGTGAGCAATTCCTCGTTGGCCCGGATGGCTGCGTGGAGCCGCTTCAGCGCCTCTACCCGGTACTTGGGGTCCAGGGTCACGCCGGAGCGGAAAAATTCCTTCTGCCGGAGGAGAATATTGCGAATTTCTTCCTGTGTCACGGTTATTTGCCTCCCGTCATCATAGGGTGTTCATGGATACTCAGGGTTCCTCTCCATGCACATATGCGCTGAGGTTGGCGGAAATGCGGGCAAAGACCCGGTAAAACACCGCCAGCTCCTCTTCACTGACGCCTTGGTCAGCCCGGGTGACCACCTCGCGGATGATCTCCCGCATACGAAGGGCTACCGCCATGCCCCCTTCGGTGAGCCGCACCCGGGAACGGTAGCGGCCTTCCTCCACATGGACCAGTTCCCGTTCCCGCAGCTCCGCCACCACCCGGGAGATGGCGGCCTTGTCCTCACCGCAGGCGGCGGACAGCTCCGCAGAGGTCAGCCCCTCGGGGTGCCTGTCCAGAAAGTGCAGGCACATCACATGGGTCCCCCGGAGACCGAATTCCTCCATCTCCCGGTTCTTGATGCGCTGGATGCACTTGTACATCCGCCCCACAGAGGCGGTGAACTGCTCAAAACGGTCCAGCATGGCCCTCGCTCCTCTCCGCGTCCCTGCGGACGCACGATACAGTTAACATAGCACCAAAATGTTGATTTGTCAACAATTTGAGAGGCGCACGGGGGCGGCGCAGGCCAATGACGGGGCTGACGGGGATTGAAAGATGGGATAGGGGTGTGCTATACTGGACAGGAAAAAGCATTGCTCTGGGAGCATTTTGTTGGGACGCGTGCAAAAAGTGAGGACTGCCTGTAATGGAGGGAGAAAAAATGACATTCAATTATCGCTTACCCGTCAATATTATCTTTGGCTGCGGAACGGCCGCACAGGCCGGCGCGGTCACAAGACCCTACGGGACGAAGGCCCTCATCGTGACCGGAACGTCCAGCGCAAAACGCTCCGGCCTCTATGAGAAGGTGCGGGGCAGCCTGGAAGAGGCCGGGGTGAACAGCCTCCTGTTTGATCGGGTCACCCAGAACCCCCTGACCACGACGGCCATGGAAGGGGCAGAGGCGGCAAAGGCTTCCGGCTGCGATGTGGTGGTTGCCATCGGCGGCGGAAGCATCATGGACTGCGCCAAGGCCATCGCGTTTCTTGCGGTCACCGACGGAGATATCAACGACTACATTTTTGACAGAAAGACGAGCGACAAAGCCCTTCCGCTGGTTCTGATCCCCACCACCTGCGGCACCGGTTCGGAGGGCAACGGCATTGCCGTTCTGACCAACCCGGAGACCGGGGACAAGAAATCTCTCCGCGGCGAGGCGGTGATCGCCAAAGCCTCCATTGTGGACCCCGAGTGCATGATGACCATGCCGCCCAAGGTTCTGGCGGCGGTGGGATTTGACGCATTCTGCCACTGCATGGAGGCCTATACTGCCCGAAAGGCGCAGCCCATCACCGATGCCATGGCCCTGTATGCCATGGAGCTCATTGCGGAGGTTTTGCCCGAGCTGTACCGTGGCTCCCGGGATGTGGAGAAGTGGGAAAAGCTGAGCGTTGCCAGTACCATTGGCGGTATGGTCATCAGCCAGGCCGGCGTCACCCTGGCTCACGGTATGGAGCACCCCGTCTCCGGACTGCGGGACGTCGTCCACGGGCAGGGGCTTGCCGCTTTGACACCGGTCATCGTGGAGGCCTCCTGGCGCGGGGATGAGGAAAAATTTGCCCGTATTTCCAGGATCCTCGGCGGTGAGACCGCGGCGGACTGCACCCGGCGGGTTCGTGCCCTGCTGGAGGAGATCGATCTAAATGTGACGCTCTCCCGGCTGGGGATCACCGAAGGCGATGTGGCGTGGATGGCGGAGAATTGCATGAAGGTCTCCGCCGGCCCGGTGGCCAACAACCCCGTGACCTTTACGCAGGATGAGATCGCGGAGATCTATCGAAAGGCGCTGTAAATCTCAGCACAGGACAGCCCGGGTCATGCCGATTCATCGGTATGACCCGGTTTTTTGATTAGATGGGATCAAGGTCATTGAAATCTCGCTGCGAATGGGCTATAATTGCATAAACATACAGGGAACCGTATTTTTATAAAACGGAGTGAATGGAAATGACGACAGAAGAGCGCACCGCGTACTACGCAAAGGGCCTTCAGGGACTGATCCGGTGCGAAACGGTGTCCGTCCGCGGGCAGGTGGACCTTCCCAAATTCCGGGCGTTCCACGACCTGCTGCGGCAGACCTTTCCCAACCTCTTTGCCAGGCTGGAGGTGGAGGAGTTTGACGGCAGCCTGCTGATGCGCTGGCCCGGCAGGGCATCCGACGCCCCCATCATGCTGATGAG
>JAQXJQ010000088.1 GCA_029009035.1 Oscillospiraceae bacterium
TGCGAACTGAGAAGTGTTTTTTCTGAGGCACATGTCCTCAGAAAAAACGGATTTCACTTTATTCCGTCATCTGCGGATGACGGAACTCTGCGAGGCTCTTGCACTTCGTGCAGGTAAATCTGGCTTTTTCGACAGCCTCAACCACCATTCTTCCCGAATAGAATGGCGGTTGTTCTTTTTTACCGAATATTTCCCCTGAAACCCCCATAAAATGCACAAAAAATCGGGTCATTTCTCTTGACAACCCACAACATCTATGGTATAGTATTTGCTTGTAAAGTACCAAAGCTTTACAGATAAACTCACGGAGGTGCGTAACAATGAAAAATCAGGCTTACCGCATGGCGATGCTCTTTGATTTTTACGGCGATCTGCTCACAGAGCGTCAGAAGGAATTTTACGACCTCTACTACAACGAAGACCTCTCCCTTTCCGAGATCGCGGAAAACTACGGCATCTCCCGCCAGGGCGTCCGTGATGTGATCGTCCGGGCCGAGGCCGCTATGACCGAGATCGAGGACAAGACCCACATCATCCGCCGCTTCAATCAGACCCGCAAGATCGTGGGCGAGATCGACGCCGCTGCCGACCGCCTGCTGAAGTGCGTCAACGACGGCAGCTACAGCGACGCTGAGCTGGATGAGATCGGCCGGGTCATCAAGGAAAACACCGCCAAGCTCACACAGGAGTAAACCGATGGCATTTGAGAGTTTAACCGAAAAGCTGTCCGCCACCTTTAAGAAGCTGCGCGGCAAGGGTCGTCTTTCCGAGGCCGACGTCAAGGAGGCCATGAAGGAGATCAAGATGGCGCTGCTGGAGGCGGACGTCAACTTTAAGGTGGTCAAGAATTTCGTGGCTACCGTTTCCCAGCGGGCTGTGGGCGCCGATGTGATGGAGTCCCTCACCCCCGGGCAGATGATCGTCAAGATCGTCAACGAGGAGCTGACCGCGCTGATGGGCGGCGGCGACAGCAAGCTGAACATCTCCTCCGCTCCCCCCACCGTGGTCATGCTGGTGGGTCTTCAGGGCGCAGGTAAAACCACCAACGGCGCAAAGCTGGCGGGTCTCATGAAAAAGCAGGGCAAGCGTCCTCTGCTTGCCGCCTGCGATGTGTACCGCCCCGCTGCCATTCAGCAGTTGGAAGTGGTGGGTTCCCAGCTTGATATTCCCGTGTTCCAAATGGGTCAGACCGACCCTGTGGATATTGCCAGGGCCGCCATTGAGCACGCCAAAAAGCACGGAAACGACCTGGTGTTTCTGGACACCGCCGGCCGCCTCCATGTGGACGAGGCTCTGATGGACGAGCTGCGAAACATCAAATCCGCCGTCAACCCCACCGAGATCCTGCTGGTGGTGGACGCCATGATCGGTCAGGACGCCGTCACCGCCGCAAAGGCCTTTGACGACGCACTGGACATCACCGGCGTGATGCTCACCAAGCTGGACGGCGACGCCCGCGGCGGCGCAGCCCTCTCCATCCGCGCTGTCACCGGAAAGCCCATCAAGTTCGCCGGTATCGGCGAAAAGCTGGACAATGTGGAGGTCTTTCACCCCGACCGAATGGCAAGCCGGATCCTGGGCATGGGCGATGTGCTCTCTCTCATCGAAAAGGCGGAGCAAAATCTGGACGCCAAAAAAGCTGCCGAGCAGATGGAGCGCCTGAGAAAGAACAAGTTCACTCTGGCCGACTTCTACGATCAGCTGGTCCAGCTCAAGAGCATGGGCTCCATGCAGGACATCGCCTCCATGCTCCCCGGTATGGGCGGCAAAAAGCTGGACCTCAATGTGGATGAAAAACAGCTCGCCCGGGTGGAGGCCATCATCCAGTCCATGACTCCTTATGAGCGGGAGAACCCCTCGGTGCTGAACTCCAGCCGCAAAAAGCGCATCGCCGCCGGCTCCGGCACGCAGGTGGTGGATGTGAACCGGCTGCTGAAGCAGTTCGAGTCCATCCAGCTGCTGACAAAGCAGTTTGCCGACCCCAAGCGCTCCCGCGGCCTTCTGAACAAGTTCAAGGGCATGGGGCTCCCCTTCTGATCTGTTGGTTATTGTCGTCAGACAGTTCCATATATATCAATCAATTTATTTATAATATTTGGAGGTAAATCAAAATGGTTAAAATCAGACTGCGCCGCATGGGCGCCAAGAAGGCTCCTTTCTACCGTGTTGTCGTCGCCGACTCCCGCTATCCCCGCAACGGCCGCTTTATCGAGGAGATCGGCACTTATGATCCCCGTCAGGAGCCCGCTGCTGTGAACATTGATGTGGAGCGTGCTCAGGCCTGGATCAAGACCGGTGCTCAGCCCACCGACACTGTTCGCGACCTGCTGAAGAAGGCCGGCCTGTAAGCCATCCGCACGGATTGGAGGCCCTCATGAAGGATTTGCTCACTTATATTGCCCAGAGCCTTGTGGAGCACCCCGAGTCGGTGTCTGTCACCGAGCACGAGACTGCCGCAGAAACGGTGCTGGAGCTGCGGGTGGCTCCTGATGACATGGGCAAGGTGATCGGCCGTCAGGGCCGCATTGCCAAGGAGATCCGTGCTCTGATGCGCAGCGTTGCCCAGCGTCAAGGCAAAAAGATCTCTGTCGATATCATCGATTAACAAACAAGGCGGGGGCTGACGCCCCCGCCTTTCCACATTTTTTGTTTGAGAGGTTCTGCCCATGAGTAAAACAGATTATCTGGAATGCGGAAAGATCGTGAACACCCACGGTATCCGCGGTGAAGTGAAGATCGTCCCCTGGGCGGACAGCCCGGAGTTCGTGTGCGGCCTGCCTGCGCTGTACCTGGACGGCAAGCGTCTGGCCGTGCGCAGCGCCCGCGTCCACAAGGGGAATGTCATCGCCCTTCTGGAGGGCGTGGACGATGTGAATGCCGCCATGCTGCTGAAAAACAAGGTGGTCTCCATGGCCCGGGAGGACGCCGACCTGCCCGAGGGCAGCTTCTTCCTCAGCGATATCATCGGTCTGCGTGTCATTGACGAAGAGGGGCGCGAACTGGGTACGCTGAAGGAGATCCTCTCCCCCTCTCTCCAGCAGGTCTATGTGGTGGAAGGCGAGCGGGAGATCCTCATACCCGCTGTCCCCCAGTTCATTCTGGAGACCAATACAGAGGACGGATATATCAAAGTCCGGCTCATTGATGGGATGTGACGCCATGTACCGCATTGACATTATGACCCTGTTCCCCGACACCGTGGGCGACGTGCTGTCCGAGTCCATCCTGGGCCGTGCCCAGGAGCGGGATCATCTCCGCATCGACACCCATCAGATCCGGGACTACACCTTGAACAAACAAAAGCAGGTGGACGACTACCCCTATGGCGGGGGCCGCGGCGCCGTGATGCAGGCCGACCCCCTCTACCAGTGCTGGCAGCACATCTGTGACGAGCGCGGCACACGCCCCCACACCATCTATCTGTCCCCCTGCGGCAAGACCTTTACCCAGGCGGACGCCCGCCGTCTGGCCGCCGATTACGACCACCTCATTCTCGTCTGCGGCCACTATGAGGGCATCGACCAGCGGTTTATCGACGCCTATGTGGACGAGGAGATCTCTCTGGGCGACTTTGTGCTCACCGGCGGCGAGATCGCCGCCATGGCGGTGGCCGACGCCGTGAGCCGCATGATCCCCGGCGTTCTCCCCGACCCCGAGTGCTTTGAGAACGAGAGCCATTGGGACGGACTTCTGGAGTACCCCCAGTACTCCCGCCCCGCCGTGTGGCATGACATGGCGGTACCCGAGATCCTCACCTCCGGCAACCATGCCAACATCGCCAAATGGCGCAGAAAACAGTCCCTCATCCGCACCCGCGACCGGAGACCCGATATGTACGCCAAGCTGGATCTGTCCTCCAAGGCGGATCAGAAGCTGCTGAAGGAAATCGAAGCGGAGGAACAGGCATGAACCTCACCGACATCAATCAAATCAAGGCTCTGCTGGGCCGCCACGGCTTTCGCTTCTCCAAGTCCATGGGCCAGAACTTTCTCATCGAGAGCTGGGTGCCTCACGATATCTCCGAGGCAGCCGGTCTGGATGAACACACCGGCGTGCTGGAGATCGGTCCCGGCATCGGTCCGCTGACCCAGCAGCTGGCGCTGAGAGCCGGTAAGGTGGCCGCCATCGAGCTGGACCGTGACCTGCTGCCCATTCTTGCCGAGACCATGGCCGATCACCCCAATGTGGAGATCGTCCCCGGCGACGCCATGAAGCTGGACCTCCCTGCTCTGTGCGGGGAGAAGTTTGCCGGGTTGGAGCGGGTCAAGGCCTGCGCCAACCTCCCCTACAACATCACCACCCCGGTGATCACCCGGCTGCTGGAGAGCGGATTGTTCTCCGGTATCACGGTGATGATCCAGCGGGAGGTGGTCAAGCGTATCTGCGCCGCTCCCGGCGACTCCGACTGCGGCGCATTCTCTCTCTTCTGCCAGTATTACGCGGAATGTGAATATCTCTTTGAGGTGCCGCCGGAGTGCTTTATCCCCGCGCCCAAGGTCACTTCCGCCGTCATCCGCCTCACCCCCCGCACCGCTCCCCCGGTGGACGCCGACCCCGACGCCCTGTTCGCCGTCATCCGCGCCGCCTATGCCCAGCGCCGCAAGACGCTGCTCAACGCCCTGTCCGCCGCCTATGGCAGCCGCTTCTCCAAGGAGGAGCTTCGGCAGTTCATTTTTGACAGTGGGTTATCCGAAAATGTGCGCGGAGAGCGGTTAAATCTGACAGATTTCGCCATCTTAGCAAAATTTTTGCATAATTGACATTTTTCACTTGCATTTTTTGCTTTTTCGCGCTAAACTACTGTCACACCATCCCTCTACCGGAAAGGACGATTTGATATGGCTTTGACCAATAACAAAGCAGTGCTCAGTTGGATCGATGAAATGGCGGCAAAGACCTGCCCCGATGAGATCGTCTGGATCGACGGCAGCGAGGCTCAGCTGGATGAGCTGCGCAAGCTGGCTGTGGACACCGGAGTCCTGATCGAACTCAACCAGGAGAAGCTCCCCGGCTGCTACCTCCATCGCACCGATCCCAACGATGTGGCCCGCGTGGAAGACCGCACCTTCATCTGCTGCAAGAAAGAAGAGGACGCCGGTCCCACCAATCACTGGATGGATCCCGAGGCAATGTACGATAAGCTCTACAAGCTGTACGAGGGTTCCATGAAGGGCCGCACCATGTATGTGATCCCCTACTCCATGGGCGTCGTGGGCTCCCCCTTTGCCAAGTACGGCATCGAGCTCACCGACTCCGTGTATGTGGTTCTGAATATGGCCATTATGACCCGCGTGGGCGTCTCCGTGCTGGACGCGCTGGGCGACGATCCCAACTTCATCAAGGGTCTCCACTCTCAGGGCACGCTGGACAAGGAAAACAAGTACATCGTCCACTTCCCCGAGGACAACACCATCATGTCCATCAACTCCAACTACGGCGGCAATGTCCTTCAGGGCAAGAAGTGCTTCGCACTGCGCATCGCCTCCAACCTGGGCCGCCAGGAGGGTTGGATGGCCGAGCACATGCTCATTCTGGGCATTGAAAATCCTCAGGGCGAGGTGCGCTACCTCTCCGCCGCCTTCCCCTCTGCCTGCGGCAAGACCAATCTGGCCATGCTCATCCCTCCCGAGGGATATCAGAAGGCCGGTTGGAAGGTCTGGTGCGTGGGCGACGACATCGCCTGGCTGCGTGTGGGCGCCGACGGCCGCCTGTGGGCCGTCAACCCCGAGAACGGCTTCTTCGGCGTGGCCCCCGGCACCAACGCCAAATCCAACTTCAACGCCCTGGAGTCCACCAAGCGCGGCACCATCTTCACCAATGTGGCCTACGATCCCGCCGACGGCACCGTGTGGTGGGACGGTCTGACCAAGGGGGACGCCATTCCCGCCCACCTGGTGGACTGGAACGGTCTGGACTGGAACCGCGGCGACGAAAAGAAGCCCGCTCATCCCAACAGCCGGTTCACCGCCCCCGCCAAGTACTGCCCCTGCATCTCCCCCGAGTTTGAAAATCCCCAGGGCGTGCCCATCTCCGCCATCGTCTTCGGCGGCCGCCGGGCCAAGACCGCTCCGCTGGTCTATCAGTCCCGCAGCTGGGAGCACGGTGTGTTCGTTGGCTCCATCATGGCCTCTGAGACCACCGCTGCCGCCGCCGGCGCCGTGGGTGTGGTCCGCCGCGATCCCATGGCCATGCTCCCCTTCTGCGGTTATCACATGGCCGACTACTGGCAGCATTGGCTGGACATGGGCAAGGCCATCTCCAACCAGCCCAAGATCTTCAACGTCAACTGGTTCCGTACCGATGACGACGGCAACTTCATCTGGCCCGGCTTCGGCGACAACCTGCGGGTTCTGGAATGGATCATGAAGCGCTGCTTCGACGAGGCGGACGCCAACGAGACCGCCATCGGCTATCAGCCCAAGGTGGAGGACATTAATCTGGAGGGCACCGATGTGAGCGCGGAGACCCTCACCGAGCTGCTGCAGGTAGACAAAGAGCTCTGGCTGCAGGAAGTGGAGGGCATCAAGGAGTTCTACGCCAAGTTCGGCAACAAACTCCCCGCCGAGCTCTCCCACCAGCTGTCTGTGCTGGAAAGCAATCTCAACCGGTAAACGCAAAGGGGCTGTTGCAGAATATTCCTTCTGCAGCAGCCCTTTCTGTTTGTCTCCGACGGGTGCCTTTCTGTCCGACCAGAAAGGCACCAAAGAGTCGCTTAAGGGCTGCCGCCCTTAAGAAACCCGCTTGCACACTTTGGAACCATCAACCATCACCGGCGCACGAAACCGGATACAACGGTAGCTTCGTATTTGCTGCCGCACAGCTCGGTGGCAAGGACACTCAGCGTCCCCAGATACCGCGCCTGGCTTAAGGCGTGTTGCGGGTAGACCGGGTACCGAAGATGGTAGGCACGAAGCGCAGCGGAGAAACCGCTTGAGGCACTCCGCCCACAGCGCCGACTTGCGGTCGGATTGTATCGTACTACGTGGCAGGATCCATAAGGGCGCAGCCCTTATGCGTGTTTTTGGTTTCTTTTTGCACGGGCAAAAAGAAACTCGCCCGCAGGCGAAACATCCCTTCCGTCATAGCCCATTACTTTTCCTTATCAACGCAAGAGCCCGGTGCAGAGCGATAGTTCTGCACCGGGCTCTTTATATGTTGATCTGTCAGCCCTCTTTGTTCTCAGGGTTTTCCCGGCTCTTCTTTGCTTTTCTGCGCTTCACGCGGCGGCAGATCATCACAACGATCACCACCACGGCGGCCACGAAGATCACCACGCCGATGAGATTGCGGGCCAGCCAGAGGACGAAGTCCTTCACGCCCTCCCCGAAATCGGCAAAGCCGCGCTTCAGATCGGACAGCAGGCGGCTGCCGAAGCTCTCGGTCACGCCCGGCTCATCCTTCAGTACCAACACCTCATCCAGGGTGATGTGAAAGGTGGAAAATCCGATCAGGCTGTCATAGCGGCGCAGAGTCCCGGTGTACATATCGATCTGGTACTGGAGGTCGGACAGCTCACTCTCCAGCATGATGATGTCCTCCATCTTGTCTGCCTTCTCCAGCAGGGCCTGCAGTCTTTCCCGCTTGATCTCCAGGGTGCTCAGACGGGCTTCGGTGTCATAGTACGCCTCGCCCACATCCTGATTGTTTTCGGACAGGCTGTACACATGGCCCACAGTGCCGGTGCTGTCACGGAAGGCTTCGAAGCGTTCCGTGGGAATGCGCACCACATAGTTGGCGGAACGGCGGGCATTCTGGCTGTAATAGCTGCCGCCGTAGACATTGGCGGACTCAAAATAACCGCCGCACTGCGCAGTCAGCTCGCTCAGCGCCTTTACGGCCTTGTCAAACTCTGTGGTCTGGATCTCCATGGATGCGGTACGGATGATCTTGTTCTGGTCACCGTTATAGATCAGCTCACCGGATCCGCCGGAGCTGCTGTCCATAGAGGGTTTCTCATATCCCATCTCCGGCTCCATGGGCATGGGCACAGGCTCTGCCGACGGAGCCGGAGCGAAATTGCCGTCGGTGGCAAAACTCCCGGACGCCTTGCTTCCGCAGCCGGAGAGCAGGATCAGTCCGGTCATGACCAGTGCAAGGAACAGGCTCATCTTTTTTGTCTTTTTCATCAGGAACACCTCCTGTCCCATATGACGCTGCTGTTGGCAAAAAGTTCCATCCCGCATAGGATAAATTAAAAGGAGGGTCTTTCCTATGCCCATCATCTATCTGTCCCCCTCCACCCAAGAGAACAACCTCTATGTCACCGGCGGCACAGAGGAGGAATGGATGAACCGTCTGGCCGACGCCATGGTGCCCTACTTAAACTCCTCCGGTATCCAGTATGTGCGCAACACACCCGACATGAACGCGGTCAGCTCCATCCGCGCCTCCAACGCGGGGAACTATGACCTGCATCTGGCGCTCCACTCCAACGCCTCCGCCCCATCCAACTACGGCGGGACCCGGGGGATCATCGTCTTCTACTATCCCGGCAGCACCAGGGGAAAACGGGCGGCAGAGATCTTTGCCGACAATCTGAAGGCCATCTATCCACTGCCCAACCGGGTGCGGACGGAGGCCACCACCTCCATCGGCGAGGTGCGGCAGCCGAGGGCGCCCTCCGTATTCATCGAGCTTGGTTACCATGACAATCCGGACGATGCCTCCTGGGTGCAGAACAATCTGGACGGCATTGCCCGAAATCTGGTGCTGTCCCTCACGGAATACTTCGGCATCCCCTTCCTCTATCCCACCGCGCCCCGCCGGGGTGTGGTGGATGTGAGCTGGGGCTACCTCAACATCCGCTCCCGCCCATCCACCACCGCTCCTGTGATCGCACGGGCCTACGACGGCACGCAGCTCACCATCATCAACCAGTGGCAGGGATGGTATCTGGTGTCCTTTGACGGCACGGTGGGCTACGCCAGCAGCGCCTTCATCACCCTCATATGACCAAAAAAGCTGTGGGGTCGCCGTTCCCGGCGACCCCACAGCTTTTTTATTGTCCGATCTGTTCTCAGTGCTGTTCCGCCAGTTCATCGTAGAACCGGGCGTGGATGACCTTGACCGCCCGCTCCGCCTCATCGGCGTCTACCAGAACCGACACCTTGATCTCACTGGTGGAGATCATCTGAATATTGATCCCGGCATTGTACAGCGCCTCAAACATGGCGGCAGCCACGCCGGGATTGTTGATCATGCCGGCGCCCACGATAGACACCTTGGCCAGAGAGTCGGACACATCAATGTGGTCAAACCCAAGCTGTTCCCGGTTCTCCTCCAGCAGCTGTCTGGCCCGGTCCATGTCCCCCTTGGCCACGGTGAAGCTGATATCCTTGCTCTCGCTGCGGCCGATGGACTGCAGAATGATATCCACATTCACCTTGTTCTTCGCCAGCAGAGAGAAGATCTTGAAGGCCACACCGGGCGTATTCTCCAACCCGGTCAAAGCAAGACGGGCAATATTCTTATCCTTAGCAACACCGCTGATATGTGACCTTTCCATGCCCTTGACGACCTCCTTCACTTTTGTACCCCTATGGCCGGAGAAGCTGGACAGCACCTCCAGATTCACATTGTACCGCTTTGCCATCTCCACGGAACGGTTGTGCAGCACCTGCGCACCCAGAGTGGCCAGTTCCAGCATCTCATCGTAGGTGATCTCATCCAGCTTCACCGCATCGGGCACGAGCCGGGGATCCGCGGTATAGACGCCGTCCACATCGGTGTAGATCTGGCACAGATCCGCATGGAGCACGGCGGCAAGGGCCACCGCGGAGGTATCGGAACCGCCCCTGCCCAGGGTGGTGATATCGTCATAGCGGTTGAGGCCCTGAAAGCCGGTGACGATCACGATGCGGTTCTTGTCCAGTTCTTCCTGCAGGCGTTCCGTCTTCACTCGTTTGATGCGGGCGTTTCCGTAGCCGGAATCGGTGCGGAAGCCTGCCTGCCAGCCGGTGAGGGACACCACCGGACAGCCAATGGCCTCGATGGCCATGGCGCACAGGGCGCAGGATATCTGCTCCCCGGTGGACAGGAGCATATCCATCTCCCGCCCCGAGGCCCTGGGGTTGATCTCCGCCGCCTTCTCAATGAGATCATCGGTGGTATCGCCCTGGGCGGACAGCACCGCCACCACCTGATCGCCCCGCTTATAGGTGTCGGTGATGATGCGGGCCACATTTCTGATCTTTGCGGCGTCTGCCACAGACGAGCCGCCAAATTTCTGTACGATCAATGCCATTGTTTATCAGATCCTTTCGGACGATGCTCCTCGATACCAACTCATTCTATGCTGTCCGAAAAGACAGTGCCCGGCTCAATCCAGAACGCGGATCAGAGAGAGCACCTTCACCCCGGTCAGCTTCTTCTCCGCCTCGCTGCGGGTCATTTCCTCCTCGGTAATACAGGCAGACTCGGCAGGGGCGGCGTCTGCCCGGGTCAGGCTCTGCACGCAGCCCAGCGCGGCACTCAGATCGCCCTCGCCGCGGACATACCAGCGGCTCTTGAGCACATCGCCGGAGCACACCACATCGTCGCCGCCCTCATCCCAGCTCATGGCCTTGCGGTGGCCCTGATGGCTGGCGATGTCGATGACGTCGGCCACCACAGCGGAAGCGGTGGGCAGTTTACCGGCGCCCCGGCCGTAGAACATCACCTCGCCGATGGAGTCGCCCCGGACGGCGATGGCGTTGAAGACATCCTCCACACCGGCCAGCGGGTCGGCCTGATCCACCAGATGGGGCGCGACACAGGCGCAGATCCTGCCGTCCGCCTGGCGCACAGCGCGGCCCAGCAGCTTGATCTTCTTCCCCGCCGCCCCGGCATAGTCCACATCGGCCAGGGTCACGCCGGTGATCCCCTCCGCAGGCACCTGCTCGGGAGAGATATGGCGGCCAAAGGCAATGTCGGAGAGAATGCAGATCTTCCGGCAGGCGTCGTGACCCAGAATGTCGGCGGACGGATCCCGCTCGGCATACCCCTTCTCCTGCGCTTCGGCCAGAGCCTCTTCAAAGGAGAGGCCGGCACGGATCATGCGGGTCAGGATATAGTTGGTGGTGCCGTTGAGAATGCCCCGCAGCTCCAGGATCTCATTGGCGGCAAGGCACTGGGAAAGGGGCCGAATGATGGGGATGCCGCCGCCCACGCTGGCCTCAAAGAGATAGCAGACGCCCTTTTCTTTGGCAATGCGGTTCAGCTCACAGCCGTGGGCCGCCACCACTTCCTTGTTGGAGGTGACCACGCTCTTGCCGGCCAGCAGCGCTCTCCGGGTAAACTCCAGCGCAGCGCCTACGCCGCCCATGGTCTCCACCACGATATCCACCTCGGGGTCCTGTTCAATGACAGAAAAATCGGTGATATGCCTGTCCTCCCACTGGGCAGGCAGCTCACGCAGATCCAGAATATACTTCACACGGATCTCATCTCCCGCCTTGCGGGCGATGGACTCCACATGGCCCAGCAGGATCTCCACCACACCGGATCCAACGGTGCCGCATCCCATAACAGCTACATTTAACATAGTTTTCCCTCCGTCAGCTGGCCAGCACTTCACAGCGGACGACCATCTCGGCCGCATCCAGTACCGCCAGCAGATTTTCAAGATCGGTGTTGATTTCAGAAGTTTCCAGTCCCAGGGTGACGGCAGCGGTACCGGCAGCGGGAATGGCCTGGTTGATGGTCAAAATATTGCCCCCGTGATCCGCCAGCAGGTTCAGCACCTCGGAGAGGGCTCCCGGCTGGTTGCGCAGCAGGACCTGAATGGTCACGATACGCCCGTGGGCCATATCGCGGAAGGGCCGGATGGCGTCCTTATATTTATAAAACGCGCTGCGGCTGATCCCCACCCGCTGGGCGGCGGCATGGACCGTGCGCTCCTCGTTTGTCTCCAGAAGGCGCTTCGCCTCCGCCACCTTCAGGAACACCTCCGGCAGGACCGAGCTTTCCACAATGTAGTATTCTTCCCGTTTCATCAAGTTTCACCCACTTTGTCCGTCTGATGTGGTCTATTGTATCACAACGGCGGACACTTCTCAACTCACACCCGGCGCAAAAGTAACCAAACATTTTGCCCCTCCCCCCCAAAAATTATATCGAATACGACA
>JAQXJQ010000089.1 GCA_029009035.1 Oscillospiraceae bacterium
ATGGAGCGGGTGATGGGAATCGAACCCACGCGACCAGCTTGGAAGGCTGGGATTCTACCATTGAACTACACCCGCAGGTCGGATGCTTCCGCAAATGTCAGCTTTGGCATCATACCATAACTATATGGGGTTGTCAATCCCTCCGAAGTAAAAAATCTGCGCGAAATTGAAAAACGGGCATAATTTATCGCCAAACACCTATGCTAATGCCATGTGAAAGTATAAGGTGGGATGATATGCTGCTGCTGCGCGCGTTTATTGTTTACAGCTTTCTGGGTTTCTTGCTGGAGGTGGCCTTTGCCCGGGTCACCCGCAGCCCCAAGCAGGACCGAAAGTGCTATATTCTGCTGCCTCTGTGCCCCGTGTACGGGGTGGGCGCGCTGATGATCCACGGCCTGGCGGGTGGGGGAGAAAGCCCCCTGCGGGTGGCGGTCGCGGGTATTCTGGGCGCGGCTGCGGCGGAGCTGGGCATGGGCATCTTCTACCGCTACGCTTTGGGGGTGGAGTTTTGGGACTACCGGGGACTGCGGGGCAACCTGGGCGGACTCATCTGTCCCCAGTTCTGCCTGTGCTGGGGGGTGCTGGCGTTGGTGATGGTCTATTGGGTGGACCCGCTGCTCCTGCCCCTGCTGGGGCGTATTCCCGCCGGGTTTGATCCGCCGGCGCTCTGCCTGCTGCTGGGGGATACGCTGGTGTCGGCGGCGGCGCTTCGCCGCACGGGGGGCACCGATGTGCTGCGTTGGTACCGCTGAGGCTGCTTTACGGCGTTAAAGCCAAAAAGAGGCGGGACTTTTGGGCCAATTTCGTTTGAAATGGGATTGCCACGGGCGGGGGAAACGGATATAATGACCTTATTATGGGTCAGTGTTTGATTTGACCCCAAGGAGGAGACCCCCTATGAAAAAATTGCTGCAGCTTTTGGAGGACGATTGCACCCTGAGCCATGCTCAGCTGGCTGCCATGACCGGCATGACCGAGGCAGAGGTGGCTTCCGCCGTTGCACAATATGAAAAGGATGACATCATCCGCGGATATAAGGCCATCGTGGACTGGGACCGCACCGAGCGGGAGGCGGTCACCGCACTCATCGAGGTCAATGTGACCCCCCAGCGGGGCGAAGGCTTTGACCGCATTGCCGAGCGCATCTACCAGTATGACGAGGTGGAGTCCGTCTATCTGATGAGCGGCTCCTTCGACCTCACTGTCATCATCTCCGGCAGGTCGCTGAAGGAGGTGGCCCTCTTCGTGGGCCAGAAGCTGGCTCCCCTGGAGGATGTCACCGGCACCGCCACCCACTTCATTCTGAAGAAATATAAGGAAAAGCATCTGATCTTCCGCAAGCAGGAAGAGCAGGAAGAAAGGTTCGTGCTTGACTGATGAACTACGATCATATTCTGAACCGGCAGATCAAGCAGGTGCAGCCCTCCGGCATCCGCAAGTATTTCGACCTGCTCAGCGGCATGGAGGACGGCATCTCTCTGGGCATCGGTGAGCCGGATTTCCAGACCCCCTGGCACATCCGTGACGCCGGCATCTACTCTCTGGAGAAGGGCTTCACCAAATATACCCCCAATGCCGGCCTCAGTGACCTGCGGCGGGAGATCTCCGGGTACTTAAAGCGCCGCTTCGACCTGGAGTACGCCCCCATGGGCCAGATCCTGGTCACCGTGGGCGGCAGCGAGGGCCTGGACCTCTGCTTCCGCTGTATTCTGGAGCCGGGTGACGAGGTCATCATCCCCACCCCCTCCTTCGTGTGCTACGGCCCCCTGGTGTCTATGACCCACGGCGTGCCCGTGCTGGTGGAGACCCGCGCGGAGAACGAGTTCCGCCTCACGGCGGAGGAGCTGAAGGCTGCCATCACGCCGAAGACCAAGGCCGTGGTGCTGCCCTTCCCCAACAACCCCACCGGCGGCATCATGGGCCGGGAGGACCTGGAGGTGCTGGCGGAGGTGCTGCGGGGCACCGAGATCATGGTCATCTCCGATGAGATCTATGCCGAGCTGACCTACGGCCGCCGCCATGTGTCCATGGCCAACATCCCCGATATGTATGAGCGCACCATCGTGGTCAACGGCTTCTCCAAGGCCTACTCCATGACCGGCTGGCGCATGGGCTATGTCTGCGGCCCCAGGGAGCTCATCGCCGGCATGACCAAGCTCCACCAGTTCGGCATCATGTCTGCTCCCACCACCAGCCAGTATGCCGCCATCGAGGCCATGCGCAACGGTGACCGGGACATCGAGGCCATGCGGGATGAGTACGACGGCCGCCGCCGTTTTCTGGTGGACGGCTTCCGCAAGCTGGGCCTGGAGTGCTTTGAGCCCCGGGGCGCCTTCTATACCTTCCCCTGCATCAAGTCCACCGGCCTCAGCTCCGAGGCGTTCTGCGACCGCTTCCTGGCGCAGGAGCGGGTGGCTGTGATCCCCGGCTCCGCCTTCGGTCCCGGCGGCGAGGGCTATGTCCGCGCCTGCTACGCCGCGTCCATGAAGGACCTGGACGAGGCGCTGCGCCGACTGGAGCATTTCCTGAATTCCCTGTAAGGAGGTATTTTTATGAATATGGTATGTCTCGATCTGGAGGGCGTTCTGGTGCCCGAGATCTGGATCGCCTTTGCCGAGGCCAGCGGCATCCCTGAGCTGAAGCGCACCACCCGGGAGGAGCCGGATTACGATAAGCTGATGCGCTGGCGTCTGGGCGTGCTCAAGGAGCACGGTCTGGGCCTCAAGGAAATTCAAGCGGTCATCGACCGGATCGACCCCATGCCGGGAGCGAAGGAGTTTCTGGATGAGCTGCGCAGCATCACCCAGGCGGTGATCGTCAGCGACACCTTTGAGCAGTTTGCCGCCCCCCTCATGAAGAAGCTGGGGATGCCCACCATCCTGTGCAACTCTCTGGAGGTGGCGGAAAACGGGGAGATCACCGGCTTCCGTATGCGCTGCCAGCAGACCAAGCTCACCACCGTGCGCGCCTTCCAGTCCATGGGCTATGAGACCGTGGCCTTTGGCGACAGCTATAACGATCTGGGGATGATCCGGGCCAGCAAGGCGGGCTTCCTGTTCCGCTCCACCGGGCAGATCAAGGCCGACCACCCCGAGATCCCCGCCTTTGAGGAGTACGGCGAGCTGCTGGCGGCCATCAAACAGGCGCTGTAAATCAAAACACACCGGCTTGGCCGACGGGGGGACATATGGAGTTCAACGCTTACGCAAAGCTGAATCTTACATTGGACATTCTCCGCAAACGGGAGGACGGCTATCACGATCTTCAGATGGTGATGCAGTCCATTGACCTTTGTGACCGGCTCACCCTTTCTCCCGCCCGGGGGGAGGGGGAAATGCGCACCAATCTGGCCTATCTCCCCGCCGATGGGCGAAATCTGGCCCAGATGGCGGCGGAGGCCTTCCGCCGGGCCACGGGCAAGGGCGGGGCGGTGGACATCGCCATTGAGAAGAACATCCCGGTGTGCGCCGGCATGGGCGGCGGCAGTTCCGACGCCGCGGCGGTGCTGCGCGCCATGAACGAGCTGACCGGAGCGGGGCTTTCCCTCATGGAGCTGGCCGGGATCGGTCAGAATGTGGGCTCCGACGTGCCCTACTGCGTGCTGGGCGGCACGGCTCTGGCGGAAGGGCGGGGGGAGATCCTCACGCCGCTGCCGGCCCTGCCCCGCTGCCATGTGGTGGTGTGCAAGCCGGCCTTCCCCATCTCCACGCCCCAGCTCTTCGCCCGGGTCAATGTGCGGCGCATCACCTGCCGCCCGGACACCCCGGGACTGATCGCCGCGCTGGAGGCGGGGGATCTGCTGGGGGTGGCCCGGCGGATGTACAATGTGTTTGAGGATGTGCTGGAGCCCCGCCGCCGCAGTGAGATCGACGCCATCAAAAGCGTCCTCATCGACAGCGGCGCCCTTGGGGCCTCCATGTCGGGCAGCGGCCCCACCGTGTTCGGCCTCTTTGACCGCGAGGACACCGCCCGGGAGGCCTTCGGCCGCCTCAGCGGACTGTATAAAGCGGTTTATCTCTGCCAAACTGTATAAATGAGACATGCACCGTCCATAATGTAGGTACTTCTACATAGGACGGTGCATGTTTATGTTTTCGGCTTCCAAACGACTTCGCACATGGGAGGCGGCGCTGATGGCGGCGCTGGCCATCACCCTTCTGATCGGCGGCTGTGCCTCATCGGAGCAGGCGGCGTTGGCGGAGCGAATGCTTCGGCTCCACGTGGTGGCCGGCTCCGACGCGGCGGAGGATCAGGCTCTCAAGCTGAAGGTGCGTGACGCGGTGCTGGAGCAGGCGCAGCCGCTGCTCACGGGAGTGGAGGACAGCGCCGGCGCGGAGGCCGCGCTGCTGCCCTGCCTGGAGCTGCTCCGGCAGCGGGCGGAGGAGGCTCTGCGCCGGGAAGGCTGCGGGGAGAGGGTGTCGGTGGCCATCACCGACGAGTGGTTCCCCACCAAGACCTACGATGGCTTCGCGCTCCCGGCGGGAAACTATCGGGCGCTGAAGGTGGTCATCGGTGAGGGGAAGGGGCAGAACTGGTGGTGCGTGGTGTTTCCGCCCCTGTGCCTGGCCTCCGTCACCGAGGAGACCGCCGCCGTTGCGGTGCAGGGGGGACTGGCCCCCGGGCAGGCCGCCCTCATCACCGGACAGGACGGGGGCTATGTGCTGAAATTCAAGGTCATCGAGTGGTGGGAGGAGCTGCTGCGAAAGCTGGGGAAGTAAGGTCGGTGCCCTCATCTTTAACTTTACCGGAGGCCTTGCCTCTCCCTATGGGAGAGGTGGCAAAAATCTTCGATTTTTGACGGAGAGGGTACAAATCAGCCCTCTCAGTCAGCGGCTCGTTCCTCACACGCTGACAGCTCTCCCAGAGGGAGAGCCAAGGCCCTCTCAGCCACCGCCTTTCGGCGGTGACAGCTCTCCCAGAGGGAGAGCCAAGACGGGTCCAGCCGTCAAATCCCGATTGGTAATATATAAGCGAGGGTTTAGCAGCCTTCGCTTTTTTCTTCAATTATGTCTCTCTGTTATTTCGTTCCTGTTAATTCCACAGCTGCGATCTCTCTGGTGGGCCAGAAAGCACACAGGTGCAGGCGAATAACATGCCCAACAAATGGTTTGAATACCTTCACGAGTTCAGGCAAAGCACGGCAGATCACTTCAGGCTCATCAATGATAATGGTTGCATGTGGGGTCCATGGGAAAGATTCTCTGGTTTCGACAGTGATAGACTCACGAAGGGCAAGCAACGCAGGCCAACTCATGTCAGGGCCGCCGAACAGCACCCGGCCCCCCGAGAATAAACCTATATGACTAATATTTACAGGAAGCGGGGCATATTCTTCCGCAAGCCGTTTCATCTCCTCCACTACTTCGGCCTCTTTATCCAGAGCAAAGGTTCCCATACTGATGTGAAAAGGAAGTCCCGGTGTCTGCACACCCACAAAACCTGCTTCCTGCAGTTTCCTATACCATTGTCCCATAAGCACCTGGGATTCTTCGTCCAGATCTGCCATCAATGTCAAAAACTGCTTCGCCATATATTCTACACCCCCATCTCAAATAGCAAGTTATCATTTGTTGGCTTATTTACATATTACTGTTTTTCTCTGTCCATATCAAGGGTTCGGTGAAATCGCCGGAGTTGAGACCGCCAACATTTTAAGTGAATAGGGACTGTCCCGCCTCCCTTTTACTTTAATTGTGGCTGAATAAATCTTCTACGATTTCACCAGTGCGCCGGTTCAATATGGTAATCACGCTATTGAAATGGAAACATCCTGTTGCTATAATCAAAGCAATCCTTGGGAGGTAGAGTATGGTTACCAATAGATTTGATTTAGGATTTGCCGCAATAACTGTAACAGTAAATGGTGCTTCCGTAGATTTCCAAGTTGCATCGTATGACTATAATACGTATTGGCTTAAAGATGGCACAGCGGTACACCCCCTGGGATGCTATAGTATTATTATAAATATTCTTTCGTGCCGAATTGGGGATGTTATTGTCGTACAATATGACACAGGTTCTTTGGAATATGATGGTGGCGGCGAAAGAATGGATAATATTGTAGGTGATATTTCGGAATATATCGTCGCAATGGGCTGCCCGGCCACGGATGAATATGAAGACGCCCATGTAGACCTGTCATGGCCAAGTGACATGAACCCGACAAAGCGCGTTTTACCTTATGAAAACTGGGGAAGTACTGGACGGGGATTTGAATTCCGAATAGTGGATGATCCTGTAAAATATAATGACCGTTTTTACCGCACCAATATAGAAGCTATTATTGCGTGGGAAAAATCAAGTAAAGAATATGCTTGGGGGATGGTGTCTTTCTTGACCAGCTGAACTTTGTTATACAGAAATGGGGAGCCCCGCAGAAATAGGCGGAGCTCCTGTTTTTGTGCAAGTCGTCAAAAGGATTCCAACTAGACCTAAAAGCCACAAAAAAGGTAAAAGGGACTATCCCGCATCCCTTTTCACTTTATGTGTTGGTTTTAGGTATTTTTAAAATCTGTTGGCGATTTACACAAAGAAAAGACTCCCGTCCAAAAAAGTGAAGTGAGCCTTTCAGCGGTACATCAATTTTTGTTTGCTTCCTTGATCGGATG
>JAQXJQ010000090.1 GCA_029009035.1 Oscillospiraceae bacterium
CTCCGCAGGCGGCTCCGCCACCCAGGGCCGGGACTCCCGGTTCCAGGCCATCCTCCCCCTGTGGGGCAAGATGCTCAACGTGGAGAAGGCCCGGGCGGACAAGGTCTACGGCAACGACAAGCTCTATCCCCTTATCGTGGCCCTGGGGGCCGGTATCGGGGAGGAGTTCAACCTGGACAAGCTGCGCTACCACAAGATCATCATTATGGCCGATGCCGATGTGGACGGCGCCCACATCCGCACTCTGCTGCTCACCTTCTTCTTCCGCTTCATGCGCCCCCTCATCGAGCAGGGCTATGTCTATTCCGCCGTGCCCCCTCTCTATAAGCTGGTGCGGGGCAAGACCCAGCGGGTGGCCTACTCCGACGCCGAGCGCGACCGCATCTCCGCCGAGATGCGCGCCGACAACCCCAACGCAAAGGTGGACATCAGCCGGTTCAAGGGTCTGGGCGAGATGAACCCCCATGAGCTGTGGGAGACCACCATGGACCCGGAAAAGCGCACCCTGCGCCGCATCACGCTGGAGGACGCGTTGGAGGCCGACCAGATCTTCACCATCCTCATGGGCGAGCAGGTGGAGCCCCGCAAGGCGTTCATCGAGGAGAACGCCAAGTACGCGGTCAATCTGGACTACTGAGAAAGGGGAGGTAAGAGTTTACTATGGCAAAGCATAAGAATGTAGATTACAGGCCGGAAGACATCGCCTTCCCCCAGCAGGTCATCACCACCAGCGATCTGGTGAAGGAGATGAAGGACAGCTATATCGAGTACGCCATGAGCGTCATCGTGGGCCGTGCCCTTCCCGATGTCCGCGACGGTCTGAAGCCCGTCCACCGCCGCATCCTCTACGGTATGTACGAGGACGGCCTCACCGTGGACAAGCCCTTCCGCAAGTGCGCCACCGCCGTGGGCGACGTGCTGGGTCGCTATCATCCCCACGGAGATACCTCCGTTTATGACGCCCTGGTCCGTCTGGCCCAGGATTTCTCCCTCCGCCACCCCCTTATCGACGGCCACGGCAACTTCGGCTCCGTGGACGGCGATCCCCCCGCCGCCTACCGTTATACCGAGGCACGCCTGAGCAAGATCAGCGAGGAGATGCTGCGGGACATCGAAAAGGACACCGTGGACTGGGACCCCAACTTTGACGAGTCCCGCAAGGAGCCCCGGGTCCTCCCCAGCCGCTTCCCCAACCTGCTGGTCAACGGCTCCTCCGGCATCGCCGTGGGCATGGCCACCAACCTCCCGCCCCACAATTTGGGGGAGGTCATCGACGCCTGTGTGTGCCTGCTGGACGACCCCAACGCCACCCTCTCCGACCTCATGGAGCACATCAAGGGTCCCGACTTCCCCACCCGGGGCATCATCATGGGCCGCAGCGGCATCCGCGCCGCCTACGCCACCGGCCGGGGCAAGATCGTGGTACGGGCCCGCACCGAGTTTGAGGAGTTCGGCAAGGACCGCATGCGCATCATCGTCACCGAGCTGCCCTATCAGGTGAACAAGCGCCAGCTCATCGCCGCCATCGCCGAGCAGGTGCGGGACAAGCGCCTGGACGGCATCTCCGACCTGCGGGACGAGACCGACCGCAACGGCATGCGCATGGTCATCGAGCTGAAGAAGGACGCCAATCCCCAGGTGGTGCTCAACCGCCTGTTTGCCCAGACCCAGATGCAGACCTCCTTCGGCGTCACCATGCTGGCGCTGGTGGACAACCAGACCCAGCCCAAGATCCTCTCCCTGCGCCATGTGCTGGACGAGTACCTGGCCTATCAGCAGGAGATCATCGTCCGCCGCACCCGCTACGACCTGCGCAAGGCGGAGGAGCGCGCCCACATTCTGGAGGGCCTGCTCATCGCCCAGGACAACATCGACGCCGTCATCAAGACCATCCGCGAGTCCTATGACGACGCCAAGCAGCGCCTGTGCGAGCGCTTCGGTCTGGACGAGATCCAGGCCCAGGTGGTGCTGGATATGCGCCTCAAGGCCCTGCAGGGTCTGGAACGGGAAAAGCTCCAGGCGGAGTATGAGGAGATTGAGAAGAAGATCGCCTACTACCGCGACCTGCTCTCCTCCGAGGAGAAGATCAAGGGCGTTTTGAAGGAAGAGCTCATCGCCATCCGGGACAAGTATTCCAACGAGCGCCGCACCGAGATCCAGGATGTGGAGGACGAGATCGACATCGAGGACCTCATCGCCGAGGAGCAGTGCGTGTTCACCATGACCGCGAACGGCTATATCAAGCGCACCGCCGCCAGCGAGTACGCCGCCCAGGGCAAGGGCGGCATGGGCAAGAAGAGTATGTCCACCCGGGAGGAGGACTATGTGAACACCGTGTTCACCGCCTCCAGCCACGACCACATATTCTTCTTCACCGACAAGGGCCGGGTGTTCCGCAAGAAGGGCTATCAGATCCCCGAGGCGGGACGCACCGCCCGGGGCACCAATATCGTCAACATCCTGCAGGTGGACCAGGGGGAGAAGATCTCCGCCATGATCCATACCCGCGATCTGTCCAACACCGAGCTGTTCCTCACCATGGTCACCCGCAACGGCACCGTGAAGCGCCTGCCGGTGGAGACCTTGAAGAACCTGCGCAACAACGGCATCCGCGCCCTGACCCTGGAGGAGGGGGACGAGCTCATCGAGGTGAAGGAGACCGACGGCACCTGCAAGATCCTCATCGCCACCCACGACGGCATGGCCTGCTGCTTCGATGAGAACGACGTGCGTCCCACCGGACGCGG
>JAQXJQ010000091.1 GCA_029009035.1 Oscillospiraceae bacterium
TTCCCCTGGCGCTGGTTCGGCTGGTAAATCCCACGCAAGGCCGAAAATGCCGCTCATTTCCGCGCATCACGCGGAAATGAGCGGTTTTTTTGCGCAAAAATCTTCTCCCCCCTCTTGACAAAACCCGCAAAACGGTTTAACATATGAACAGTTGCTCATATGTTTGTTTTAGGAGGTGCTGTTATGGCCGACGAGCAGGAACTGGAATGCTGCAGCTTTCTCAGCGTCCATCAGGACACCGTGGACCGGGTGCTGTCCGAGATGCCCGGAGACGAGCGCCTGTATGATCTGGCGGAGCTGTTCAAGGTGTTCGGCGACTCCACCCGCATCAAGATCCTGTATGCCCTGTTTGAGGCGGAGATGTGCGTGTGCGACATTGCCCAGCTGCTGGGTCTGACCCAGTCCGCCGTGTCCCACCAGCTTCGGGTGCTGAAAAATGCCCGGCTGGTGAAACCCCGCAGGGAGGGGAAGACCGTATTTTATTCCCTGGACGACGACCATGTCCGCGGCATGATCGAGCAGGGAATGGAACATATCGAAGAATGAGAGGGGTAACATACCATGAAAAAGACATTTAAAATGACCGATGTGGACTGCGCCAACTGTGCCCGCAAAATGGAGGAGGCCATCTGCAGGCTGGAGGGCGTCACCTTTGCCACGGTGAACTTCCTCACCCAGAAGCTCACCATCGAGGGGGACGACGAGCGCTTTGACGAGATCGTGAAGCAGGCGGTGAAGTGCTGCAAGAGGGTGGACCCCGACTGCGAGGTCCTGCTCTGAGCGGAGGATGACCCATGACAAAGAAGCAGAAAAAGGTGCTCCTGCGCATTCTCGCCGCCGGGGTGCTGCTGGCGGCGGCTGTGCTCCTCCCGGTGGAGGGGCTGTGGCGGCTGCCCATCTTTCTGATCCCATACTTCATCATCGGGTGGGACATTTTGTGGAAGTCCGCCCGGAACATCGTCCACGGGCAGGTCTTTGACGAGA
This sequence comes from Oscillospiraceae bacterium, assembly GCA_029009035.1. GTDB lineage: Bacteria > Bacillota > Clostridia > Oscillospirales > Oscillospiraceae > Enterenecus. The sequence goes on from JAQXJQ010000091.1 coordinate 985, forward strand.
ACTTCCTCATGTCCATCGCCACCATCGGCGCGCTGGTGCTGGGAGAGTACGCCGAGGCGGTGGGCGTCATGCTCTTTTACCAGGTGGGAGAGCTGTTCCAGAGCTATGCCGTGGGCACGTCCCGCCGCTCCATTGCCCAGCTCATGGACATCCGCCCCGACAGCGCCAGAGCGGAGCGGGAGGGCCGGTGGGTCACCGTGGACCCCGACGAGGTGGCGGTGGACGAGATCATTGAGGTGCGCCCCGGTGAGAAGATCCCGCTGGACGGCATTGTGCTGGAGGGGGCCTCCGCGGTGGACACCGCCGCCCTCACCGGCGAGTCTGTCCCCCGGGAGGTGGGCGTGGGCGGCGAGGTGCTCTCCGGCTGCGTGAACCTCTCCGGTGTGCTGCGCCTGCGGGTCACCAAGCCCTTCGGCCAGTCCACCGTGGCCAAAATTCTGGATCTGGTGGAGAACGCCTCGGCAAAAAAGGCGAAAACCGAGCAGTTTATCACCCGTTTTGCCCGGTACTACACCCCCGCCGTGGTGTTCGGCGCGCTGGCATTGGCCATCATTCCCTCCCTTGTGACCGGGGCGTGGACGGTGTGGGTGAGCCGGGCGCTGATGTTTCTGGTCATCTCCTGCCCCTGCGCGCTGGTCATCTCCGTGCCCCTGTCCTTCTTCGGGGGCATCGGCGGCGCCTCCACCCGGGGCATTCTGGTCAAGGGCGGCAACTATCTGGAGCTGCTGGCCAAGACGGAGATCGCCGTGTTTGACAAGACCGGGACCCTCACCCGGGGCGCCTTCCGGGTCACCGAAGTGTGCCCCGCAGAGGGGGTGAGCCGGGAGGAGCTGCTGGAGCTGGCGGCCCTGGCGGAGCAGAACTCCAACCATCCCATCGCGGTCTCCCTGCGGGATGCCTGCTGCGCGCGCAGCGAGGGCAGAAGCCTGAGCGAAGTCAGCGAGATCGCCGGTCACGGCGTGACGGTGAATTTGGACGGGCAGACCCTGGCCGTGGGAAACCGCAAGCTCATGGCCCTGCGGGGGCTGGAGGCGGAGGACGGGGACGGCGTGGGCACTGTGGTCCATGCGGCGCTGGACAGCCGCTATCTGGGGCGCATCCTGATCTCCGACGGGGTGAAGCCCACCGCTGCCGCCGCCGTCCGGGATCTGAAGGCCCGGGGGGTGCGCACCGTGATGCTCACCGGCGACAGCCGCGCGGTGGGCGAGGCCGTGGGCGCGCAGCTGGGGCTGGACGAGGTCCACGCGCAGCTGCTCCCCGGGGACAAGGTGGACCGGGTGGAGAAGCTGCTGGCGCGAAAGAAGCCCGGGGGCGTGCTGGTGTTCGTGGGCGACGGCGTCAACGACGCGCCGGTGCTCAGCCGCGCCGATGTGGGCATCGCCATGGGCGCCCTCGGCTCCGACGCCGCCATTGAGGCCGCCGACATCGTGCTCATGGACGACGACCCCGCCAAGCTGACGCTGGCCATGGACATCGCCCGCAAGTGCCTGCGCATCGTGCGGCAGAACATCGTGTTCGCTCTGGGGGTAAAGGGATTGCTGCTCATCCTGGGCGCTCTGGGCTATGCCTCCATGTGGGCGGCGGTGTTTGCCGATGTGGGCGTGGCGGTCATCGCCATTCTCAACGCCGTGCGGATGCTGAAGATCGACTGAAAAAGCTGGGCCCGTTGCAGAGCTTTCGCTCTGCAACGGGCACTTGCGTTGATGGGGTAATCATTGCGGGGTGCAGCCGCCTTGCCTCTCCCTATGGGAGAGGTGTCAAAAATCTTCGATTTTTGACGGAGAGGGCAGCTGGACCAGTACCCTCTCAG
>JAQXJQ010000092.1 GCA_029009035.1 Oscillospiraceae bacterium
CTCCGACGGGTGACTTTCTGCCCGACCAGAAAGTCACCAAAGAGTCGCATAAGGGCTGCCGCCCTTAAGAAACCCGCTTGCACACTTCAACATCATCAACCATCACCGGCGCACGAAACCGGATACAACGGCAGCTTCGTACCTGCTGATGCGCAGCTCGGTGGCAAGGATGCCCAGCGCCCCAGGATACCGCGCCTGGCTTAAGGCGTGTTGTGGGTAGGCTGGGCACCGAAGAGGAAAGGCTCCCTCTGACGAGGGAGCTGTCAGCGAAGCTGACTGAGGGAGAGAATGTGGTGCCGGTTTTGTTCTCTCCCTCCGTCTGCCCTTACACAGGGGAGGCGATTGCTGCACCAACGCAAGAGCCCGTTGCAGAGCGATCGTTCTGCAACGGGCCCTTTTTGTTGTTTGGGAAGAGCTCCTACGCCGTTGCGTTTTTGTCTTGTCAGGTGTATAATATAAATTCAAGTATTATTTCCCTTTAAAGGAAGGATGTTACGCGATGCTCAACAGTCTTTTGCGGCGATTTGTGCCCAATTACGAGAACACGGAGGATAAGACCGTGCGCCAGCGCTGCGGTGTGTTCTCCGGCGTGGTGGGGATCATCCTCAACCTGCTGCTGTTCGCGGGAAAGCTGACGGCGGGCCTCATCGCCGGGGCCATCTCCGTCACCGCCGACGCCTTCAACAACCTGTCCGACGCCGCCTCCTCGGTGGTGACGCTGGTGGGCTTCCGTCTGGCGGGGCAGGAGGCGGACGCCGACCACCCCTTCGGTCACGGCCGGATGGAGTATCTGGCGGGGCTTGCGGTGTCCCTGCTCATCCTGCTGGTGGGCGTGGAGCTGGGCAAAAGCTCCATTGAGAAGATCATCCACCCGGAGGAGACCCTTCTCTCCCCGCTGACGGCGGGCATTCTGGTGGTCTCCGTACTGGTGAAGCTGTGGATGGCGTGGTTCAATTCCGCCATGGGCAAGCGCATCAGGTCCGAGGCCCTCCGTGCCACCGCTGCCGACAGCCGCTCCGACGCCATCGCCACCTCCGCCGTTCTGGTGGGTCTGCTCCTGTCCCGGGTGTTCCGCCTGCCGCTGGACGGCTGGGTGGGCGTGCTGGTGGCCATCCTCATTATCCGCACCGGCTTCGGCAGCGCCAAGGCCACCCTGGACCCCCTGCTGGGGCAGCCTCCCGAGCCGGAGGAGGTCCATGCCATTGAACAGCTGATCCTCTCCTTCCCCCCCATCTCCGGAATTCACGACCTGGTGGTCCACGATTACGGCCCGGGGCGCAGGATGATGTCCGTCCATGCCGAGGTGCCGGCGGACTGCGACATCATGGAGGTACATGACGTCATCGACCATGTGGAGCGGGAGCTGGGGCGCACCTTCTCCCTGGAGGCGGTGATCCACATGGACCCCATCCAGTCTGACAATCCTCTGGTGCAGAGCCTGCGGGAGATGACGGCGGATCTGGCCAGGCAGGTGGATCCTGCCATCACCATCCATGATTTCCGCATCACCGACGGCCCCAACTTCACCAACCTCATCTTCGATGTGGTGGTGCCCTACAGCGTGAAGCTCAGTGACGGGGAAGTGAAGGAGCGTCTTGCCCGGATGCTGGGCGACATGGACGAGCGCTATCACGCGGTGATCCAGGTGGATCGCTCCTATGTCCGCTGAATTTACAAAAAGTACACGAAAACCACCCGGAAAACGGCTATAATGTGCCGGAGCATACCAAAAATCGAAAGGAAGTGCGCATATGCCCCGTAAAGTACTGATCGTGGAGGATGACCGCAACATTGCCGACCTGCTGCGGCTCTATCTGGAGAAAGAGGGCATGGAGTGCCAGACCGCCGGCGACGGCCTGGTGGGCCTGGAGAAATTTCAGCAGTTCCAGCCGGATCTGATGCTGCTGGACATCATGCTCCCCGGAATGGACGGCTGGGCCGTCTGCCGCAAGGTGCGTGAGACCAGCAAGACCCCCATCATCATGCTCACCGCCAAGGGCGAGCTGACCGACAAGGTGAACGGCCTTGAGATGGGGGCGGACGACTATATCACCAAGCCCTTCGAGATGAAGGAGGTGCTGGCCCGGGTCCATGCGGTGATGCGCCGCTTTGGGGAGGAGTAGCAGACCGAAAAGCGCCTGAGCTTCGATAAGCTGGTCATCAATCTGGACTCCTATGAGCTTCTGGTGGACGGCAAGCGGGTGGACACCCCGCCCAAAGAGCTGGAGCTGCTTTACCATCTGGCTTCCGCCCCCAACCGTGTGTTCACCCGCAACCAGCTGCTGGACGAGGTGTGGGGCTTCGACTACTTCGGGGACTCCCGCACGGTGGATGTGCACATCAAGCGCCTGCGTGAAAAGCTGGAGGGCGTCAGCGAGGCGTGGAGCCTCAAGACCGTCTGGGGCGTGGGCTATAAATTTGAGGTGGTCGGGGCATGAAAAGTATGTCCTCCCGCCAGTTTGCCACCATGGCGGGTATGATCCTGCTTTCCTTCCTGTTATTGGGCGCGGCCTTTACAACCCTCAGTTATCGCTATACCATCAAAGACAAGCAGGATATGCTGAACCGGAACGCCCAGTATATCGCTGACTTTACCTCCAACCAGGTGACCACCTACGGCAGAGGAGACGCGTGGAAGTCCCAGGGCTTCCAGTCCTACCTCACCAATGTGGCGCTGGTGACCGACACCCATATCATGCTTGCCACCAACGAGGGCACGGTGGTGTACGGCACCGGCGGCCAGCAGGAACTGCGCGGTCTGGAGGGCCTCCGGCTGTCCAACTCTCTGGTGGACGGTATCACCTCCGGCTCCTACGCCGGAATGACCACTCTGGGCAGTTTTTATAACGAGGCCCGCTATCTGGTGGGCCTTCCCATCCATGACGGCACCGGGTTCCTCCAGGGGCTGGTGCTCATCTCCTGCGACGCCTCCAACCTCAGTGGGATGTGGCAGGACCTGTCTGTACTGTTTCTGCTCACCGCCTGCGCGGTCATTCTGGTGGCGGCCATCATCAGCTCGGTGACCAGCGTGTACCAGTCCCGCCCGGTGAAGGAGATCGCCGCCGCCGCGCGGAACTTCGGCCACGGCGAGTTCGGCGTGCGGGTGGATGTGGGCGCCCGGAAGGACGAGATCGGCGAGCTGGCCGAGGCGTTCAACAGCATGGCCGATTCGCTGGCCAAGAGCGAGCAGCGGCGCAGCGAGTTCATCGCCAATGTGTCCCATGAGCTGAAGACCCCCATGACCACCATCGCCGGCTTTGCCGATGGGATCCTGGACGGCACCATCCCTCCCGAGCGGGAGCGGGATTATCTGCAGATCATCTCCTCCGAGACCCGCCGGCTTTCCCGTCTGGTGCGGTCCATGCTGGACCTTTCCCGCCTGCAGTCCGACGAGCGGCTGGCTCAGCAGAGCTTTGATATGAACGAGGCCCTGCTCCGGGTGCTGGTGAGCCTGGAGGGGAAGATCAGCGCCAAGAAGCTGGAGGTGGCCGCCGATCTGCCCGAGGAGCCCACCATGGTGTGGGGCGACGCGGACTCCATCACCCAGGTGTGCTACAACCTGCTGGACAATGCCATCAAATTCTCCCCCGAGGGGGGCACCCTGGGACTGGGCATCATCACCAAGGGGCAGAAAGCGTATATCTCCGTGAGCAACTCCGGCGAGACCATCGCCCCGGAGGAAGTGCCCCTGATTTTTGACCGCTTCCACAAGACCGATCATTCCCGCAGCAAGGACCGTGACGGCGTGGGACTGGGACTTTATATCGTCAAGACCATTCTCAACAGCCACAAAGAGGACATCACCTGCACCAGCGAGGATGGACTGACCAAGTTTACCTTTACCATGACCCGGGCATAAGCCGGGCAGGTGAGAGGAGTTGGAGATATGGACAACTATCTGGGCTACCGCTGGCCCGGACAGAACGGCGCTCCGGCGGCCGCGCCGGTCAAAAAGAGCAGGCGCCGGGGATGGCGTGTGCTGCTGGGCGTGATCCTGGCGCTGGCAGTGATCGGCGGATTGCTGGCCGGCGGATATTACGGCGGACAGTATCTGGCTGCCCGCTGGATGGATCAGCTGCCCGACCTGCCCGCCATCACCCCCACCCGCAGCCCCTGGGGGGAGGAGGAGTGGACGGCGGAGCTGCTGCCCTCCGGCGACCCCGATCCCGAGGGAGAGATCGTGCTCATGCCCAGAGCGGAGGTACTGGAACTGGACGCCGGCAGGATCTATCAGACTGTGCTGCCCTCTGTGGTCTGCGTTCAGGCCACCAACGGCAGGGGCTACAGCGTTGGCTCCGGCGTGGTCATCACCGGGGACGGATATGTGATCACCAACTATCATATCATGGAAGAGTGCACTACCGTGTCCGTCATGCGGCTGGACACCTATGAGGTGTTCGCGGCCGGACTGGTGGGCTTTGACGAGGAGCTGGATCTGGCCGTGCTGAAGGCGGAGGGGACGGGCTTTGTCCCCGCCGTGCTGGGGGACTCCGACGAGCTGAAGGTGGGCGACCCGGTCTACGCCATCGGGAACCCCATGGGCTATCTGTACGGAGCCATGACCGACGGCATCGTCTCCGCCGTTGTGGAGCGCACGGATAAGCTGAGCTACCCCGGGCGGCTGATCCAGACCACCGCCGCCCTCAACTCGGGCAATTCCGGCGGCGCTCTGGTGGACGCCTACGGCCGGGTGGTGGGGATCACCTCCGCCAAGATCACCGGTGTGCGCGACGATGTGGTGACCGAGGGCCTGGGCCTGGCCATCCCCCTGACCGATGTGCATGGCTATCTGACCCGTATCCTCCGCACCGGAGGGACCGCCCGTGCCGCTCTGGGCATCTTTTGCGCCGCTCAAACGGTGGATGGCGTGAGCGGCATCCTGGTGTTCGAGGTGACCGAGGGCACCCATGCAGTTGGGGTGCTGAAGGAGGATGACCTCATCATCGCCGCGGACGGCGTGCGGGTCACGGAGTTGGAAGAGCTGCTGCGGGAACTCAGCTGGAAGCAGCCGGGAGAGTGGATGGAACTGACCGTGCTCCGTCACGGGGAGGAGATCACGGTTTCCGTGGAGCTGTATGACCGGCTCAAGGAGGGACAAGATGACCAATGAAGCGCGCCGCAAGGCCATCCTTGACAGACTGATGGGGGCGGAACAGCCCATCCCCGCCGCCGTGCTGGCGGGGGAGCTGTCGGTGAGCCGCCAGATCATCGTGGGCGACGTGGCCCTTCTGCGGGCGGCGGGGGAGGATATCACCGCCACCGCCCGGGGTTATGTGATGGGGCGGCGTGACGGGGAACGGCATATCGTAGCCTGCCGTCATACCCCCGGAGAGATGGGCCGGGAGCTGCAGATGATGGTGGACTACGGCTGCACCGTAGAGGATGTGAGCGTGGAACACTCCCTGTACGGCCAGCTCAGCGGCCGGCTGGACATCTCCAGCCGCTACGATGTGGAGCAGTTTCTGGAGCGGGTGAAGACCGCCGACGCCAAGCCCCTGTCCGACCTCACCGGGGGCATCCACCTGCACACCCTGCGCTGCCCGGACGAGGCCGCCTTTCAGCGCCTGCTGGATGCGCTGAAGGAAGCGGGATTTTTGGTGGAATAAAGATTTAAAGAGCCCGTTGCAGAACTGCAACGGG
>JAQXJQ010000093.1 GCA_029009035.1 Oscillospiraceae bacterium
CCCCCAAGACCACCCGCAACACCCAGGGCGTCAACGTCATCACCATGAAGCCCCGCTATCAGGTGGAGTGGGCAAAGCCCCTTGGCGAGACCGCCATCGTCTCCCCCGCCCGCTACCGTGCCCGCTCTCTGCCCATCGCCGGCGCCCTGCTCAAGGACGAGGACCGGGGCGAGACTCAGCTGAGTATCATGTAAGGAGGTCATCATGAAGTCCATCCCCCACAGTAAGCTCATCCGCTCCCTTTTGGTCATCACATTGGGGGCGGCGGTGTTCGCCTTTGGCTTTGTGGCCTTCTATCAGCCCAACAATATCCCCTCCGGCGGTCTCACCGGTCTGGCCCAGGTCATCAACCGCCTGGTCCCTGTCCTCCCCGTGGGCGTCACCGTCATCGTGCTCAACATCCCCCTGTTTGTTCTGGCGCTGAAATTCATCGGCGGAAAGCTGCTGTTTTTCTCCCTGTACGCCATGTTCATCTCCTCCGTCTTCATCGACGGCCTCACCGCCCTGCGGTCATGGTCGCCCACGGAGCCCATGCTGGGCTGCATCTTCGCAGGCCTGCTCATGGGCCTGTCCATGGGTCTGGTGCTCTCACAGGGCGCCACCACCGGCGGCACCGATCTGGCCGCACGCCTCATCAAGCTGAAGCTGGCCTGGCTGTCCATGGGCAAGCTGATGCTGGCCGCCGATCTGGTGGTCATCCTGCTGGCCACCGCGGTGTTCCGCAATGTGAACAGCATGCTCTACGGCCTGGTGGCCCTGTACATCGCCTCCATCGTCACCGACAGCGTGCTCTACGGCGTGGACCCCGCCAAGGTGGCCTATATCATCAGCGACAAAAGCCGGGAGATCGCCGACACCATCGTCCGCGACCTGGACCGCGGCGTGACCATTCTCCACGGCCAGGGGGCATACAGCGGCGCGGAAAAGCAGGTGCTCATGTGCGCCTTCAAGCAAAAGGAGATCGCCACCATCAAGTCCGTGGTCAAGGAGCTGGACCCCGACGCCTTCCTCATTGTGTGCGACGCCCATGATGTGCTGGGCGAGGGGTTCCGGGCCTATAAAAAGGACGACATCTGAGCGGACAGGCCCGCAGTTCAAAAGGAGGTACGCCCATGAAACAGAAGCTGATCCTGCCGGCGCTGTGCGCTTTGCTGCTGCTGTCCGGCTGCACCTCCATGCTGGAGCGGGACTACAGCTCTTCCGCCGTCCATGTGGACTACTCCGTGGTGGAGGACTCCTCCATCCTGCGGGCGGAGAGCTATCAAAGTCTTGTGAACTCCATGCTCTATCTCGTGGGAGAGCGCGCGGGGCGGGGCACCATCCGCCTGTACAACTACAGCGGCAACGTCAACGCCGATCTGGCCCGGGCCAGACAGCAGGTGCTGTTCCGCGACCCCCTGGGGGCGTACAGCCTTTCCGCCATGGAATATGACTGCACCCGCATCCTCACCTATTACGAGGTCACACTCACCTATTCCTACCGCCGCACCGCGGCGGAGGTCGAGGCTGTCCGCCCTGTGGGCGGCGTCAGCGGCCTGCGCGGGGAGCTGGAGCGGCTGGTGGAGGAGCGACAGGCCCAGTCCGCCCTGCGCCTGTCCTATTTCTCCGGAGATACCAAGCTGGTCAATCAGCTCTTCCGCCTGGCCTATTACAGCGACCCCGCCATCGTTCTGGACTCTCCCCGTCTCTCCCTCAATTTTTACCCCGAGGAGGGGAGCGACCGTATTCTGGACATCCGGGTGACCTGGCCCGGAAACAGCAAGGCCCTCGCCGACTATGCCGACAGCCTGTCCGAGGCCGCCGACGCCCTGCTCACCGCGCCTCCCGCCGACGGGGAGAGCTACAGCGTGCAGGAGCTGGCCGGGCTGCTCCGCTCCGGGCTGGTCTACGATCCCCTGGGGGATCAGACCGCGCTGGCCGCCCTTCAGCGCTCGCCCGCCAACGATCAGGGCGTCCTGCTGGCCATGGAATACCTCTGCCAACGCGCGGACATCGAGGTCCTCCCCGTGTCCGACACCTCCGATGTGCAGATGTGGCTCATCGTTTCCACTCCCTCCGGCTACCGCCATCTCCTCCCCCGGGATCTCCGTCCCGAGGAGGACAGCTCCTCCCAGATCCCCCTCTACACCGACGAGGAGCTTGCCGCCCAGGGCTTTACCTGGCCCGCCGGACTGTATCCCGCCTGCGTGGATTATTCCGGTCCTGCATCCGAGTAAGGCAGCCCAAAAAAATATCAAAAACTTTCAAAAACTTGTTGACAAACCGAGGTGCCCTCGCTATAATAACCCTTGTCGCTGCGAGTGTAGCTCATCTGGTAGAGCGCCACCTTGCCAAGGTGGAGGTAGCGAGTTCGAGCCTCGTCACTCGCTCCAATCACAAACCCCCATCCGTCAGGATGGGGGTTTGTTTGCCATCGGGGGGAAATCTGTATGAACGATTTGAAGATCCGGACCGCGGTCCCGGCGGACGCACCCCGCCTTCTGGCCATCTATGCCCCCTATGTGGAAAACACCGCCATCTCCTTTGAGTATGAGGTGCCCTCTCCGGAGGCGTTCCGGAGCCGGGTGGAAGCGACCCTCGCCGAATTCCCCTATCTGGTGGCGGAATGGGACGGCGTCATCGTGGGTTACGCCTACGCCGGACCCTTTCACCCCCGGGCGGCCTACCGCTGGGGTGCGGAGGTCTCCATCTATGTGGAGCAGGGCATGCGGGGCAAGGGCGTGGGCAAAGCCCTCTACACCGCCCTGGAGGATATTCTGAAGGAGATGGGCATTCTGAACCTCAACGCCTGCATCGCCCACCCGGAAGCCGGGGACGAGTACCTCACCGACGACAGCGAGCGGTTCCACGCCCGCATGGGCTACGAAACGGTGGCTCACTTCCATCGCTGCGGCTTCAAGTTCGGAAGATGGTACGACATGATCTGGATGGAAAAAATGATCGGGGCGCACACCCCCACCCCCCCTCCGGTCAAGTCCTTTTCCCACCTGTGAACCCGGCGTCTCTCTTGCAATTTCACCGGG
>JAQXJQ010000094.1 GCA_029009035.1 Oscillospiraceae bacterium
GCCCGTGAAGCAGAAGTACATCGACAACAAGACCCTGAATCCCAAGTCCATGGCCACCGACGCCCAGGCTCTGGTTTACAAGGTCCCCGGCGGCATGCTCTCCAACATGATCGCCAACCTCACCGATATGAAGGCCATGGATAAGTTCGACGCCGCCCTGGCGGAGATTCCTGCCGTCCGTGCCGACATGGGCTATCCTCCCCTGGTCACCCCCCTGAGCCAGATGGTCGGCAACCAGGCCGTGACCAACGTGCTGGTGGGCCAGCGCTACAAGAACATCTCCAAGGAGATCAAGAGCTATCTGAAGGGCGAGTACGGCATTGCCCCCGCTCCCGTGGACGCCGAGCTGCAAAAGCGTGTTCTGGAAGAGGCCGGCATGGATAAGCCTGTTGACTGCCGTGTGGAGGACAAGAAGCGCACCGGCGAGGAGTTCAAGGCTGCCCGCAAGGAACTGGGTGATCTGGCTCGCTGCGATGAGGATGTGATGAGCTACATCTGCTTCCCCGACCAGGCCAGAAAGTTCCTGGAAGGCCGCAAGGCAAGAGAAGAGAATATTGCGACCTACACCATCACCGAGGGGTAAGGAGGCATTTCTATGACACTGGAAAATCTCGGTATTGGCGATGCCGCGATCATTGCAGTCCTGGGCTACGCTGTGGTGTTCTTTGGCCTGGTTCTTCTGATGACTGTGGTCATCATTATGGGTAAGATTTTTATCTCCCTAGATCAGAAGAAGGCTCAGGCTCCTGCTGCGCCTGCCGCAGCACCTGCCGCTGCCGCAAAGCCCCTGGCTCCCGGTGCTGCCGGTGAGCTGAAGCTCCATGATGTGGAGCCGAAAACCGCAGCTATGCTGATGGCCATTGTGGCCGATAAGATGGGCAAGCCCCTGAACGAGCTTCGCTTCAAATCCATCACGGAGGTCAAGTAATCATGAAATACAACGTGACTTTGAACGGCCGCACCTACGAGGTTGAGGTCGAGGCCGGAAAGGCCATGCTGCTGGACGAGTACGAGGCCATTGCCCCCGCTCCCGCAGCCGCTGCGCCTGTTGCGGCTGCCCCCGCTGCGGCACCCGCCGCACCTGCCGCTCCTGCCGCACCCGTTGTGACCGGCGCAGGCACGCCTGTTACCGCTCCCATGCCCGGCACCATTCTGAAGGTCAACGTCAGCAACGGCGACGCCGTCAAGGCCGGCCCGGTTCTGGTGGTTCTGGAGGCAATGAAGATGGAGAACGAGATCATGGCTCCTGCGGACGGCACCGTGACCCAGGTCGTGGTTGCTAAGGGTGCCACTGTGGATACCGGCGCTCCTCTGGTCGTCCTCGCGTAAGGAGGGCCTCCCATGAGCTTGAGTGTTAACGTTGGTGATATCCTCTTAAATCTGTGGAATACCTCCGGCTTTGCCGCCTTCGGTGGGGATGGCAACTGGCGTTGCCTGGTGATGATCGTCATCGCCTGCGTTCTGCTGTACCTGGGCATCGTCAAGAAGTTTGAGCCCCTGCTGCTGGTGGGTATCGCCTTTGGCTGTCTGCTGACCAACCTGCCCGGTGCGGGTCTTTATCACCAGGAGCTGTGGGACGCGTTTATGGATGCATCCAGTCCTTATGCCCATAGCTATGGCCACGTTTTGAGCAACGCCGGCCTGCTGGATATTTTCTACATCGGTGTCAAGAGCAGTCTGTATCCCTGCCTGATCTTTATGGGCGTGGGTGCTATGACGGACTTTGGTCCCCTGCTGTCCAATCCCAAGAGCCTGCTGCTGGGTGCTGCTGCTCAGATGGGCGTGTTCGTGGCGTTCTTTGGTGCTGTCGCTATGGGCTTCACCGGCCGTGAGGCTGCTTCTATCGGCATCATCGGCGGCGCCGACGGCCCCACCGCCATCTACCTGACGACCCAGCTTGCGCCTCATCTGCTGGGCGCGATCGCTGTGGCAGCTTACTCCTACATGGCACTGATCCCTATGATTCAGCCTCCCTTTATGCGACTGTGCACCACTGCGGAGCAGCGGAAGATCAAGATGGTGCAGACTCGTACCGTTTCCAAGGCCGAGAAGATCATCTTCCCCATTGTGGTTACCATCTTCGTGGCTTTGCTGCTGCCCTCTACCGCGCCTCTGATCGGCTGCCTCATGCTGGGCAACCTGTTTAAGGAGTGCGGTGTGACGGATCGCCTGTCCGACACTGTGCAGAATGCCCTGATGAACATCGTCACCATCCTGCTGTCTACCGCTGTGGGTGCTACCATGGTCGCCAGCACCTTCCTGACCGCTCAGACCCTGAAGATCGTGGTGCTGGGTGTCTGTGCTTTCATCGTGTCCACCGTTGGCGGTCTGCTGGGCGCACAGGTCATGTATGCCCTGACCGGCGGCAAGATCAACCCCCTCATCGGCTCCGCCGGTGTGTCCGCCGTTCCCATGGCAGCCCGTGTTGCCAATAAGGAAGGCCAGAAGGCCAATCCTTCCAACTTCCTGCTGATGCACGCCATGGGCCCCAATGTGGCCGGCGTCATCGGCTCCGCCATCGCGGCAGGCTTCCTGCTGTCCGTGTTTGGCTAAGAAAACTTCCCCCATGCAAAACGGGAGAG
>JAQXJQ010000095.1 GCA_029009035.1 Oscillospiraceae bacterium
GTTGTCCACGCTCACATCATAGCGGGACATACCGTCCCCGGCCATGGCGGAGCGGCGGGCGCTCTCGTCGGCGGCGGCCATGAGGCTCTGGGGGCAGATGACGGAGGTGCGGCGGACCATGGAGGGCACGCCCTTTTCGTCCAGGAAGGACACCAGGGCCTCGCCCACACCCAGCTCCATGATGACCTCTTCGGTCTTGAATTCCGGGTTGGCCCGGAAGGTCTGGGCCGCCACACGGACGGCCTTCTGCTCGGCGGGAGTGTAGGCCCGCAGGGCGTGCTGCACCCGGTTGCTCAGCTGGGCCAGCACGCTGTCGGGGATGTCGCTGGGGCTTTGGGTGACGAAGTAGATGCCCACGCCCTTGGAGCGGACCAGCTTCACCACTTGCTCGATCTTCTGCACCAGCGCCCTGGGGGCGTCGGAAAAGAGCATATGGGCCTCGTCAAAGAAGAACACCAAGCGGGGCTTTTCCGGGTCGCCCACCTCGGGCAGGCGCTCAAAGAGCTCGGACATCATCCAAAGCAGGAAGGTAGCGTAGAGGGTGGGGTTCCGCACCAGCTCCACGCAGTGGAGGATGTTGATGACGCCCCTGCCATCCCGATCGGTGCGCATCCAATCCTCGATGTCCAGGGCGGGTTCACCGAAGAAGAGGTCGCCGCCCTGAGACTCCAGGGGGAGAAGGACGCGGGTGATGCCGCCCAGAGACTGGGTGGTGATGTTGCCGTAGGTGAGGGTGTACTCGCTTTTGTGCTCGCCCACATAGCTCACCATGGCCCGAAGGTCCTTCAGATCCAGCAGGAGCAGACCCTTATCATCGGCGATGCGGAAGATGATGTTCAGCACGCCCTCCTGGGCGGGGGTGAGGCCGAGGATGCGGCTGAGCAGCTCGGGGCCCATGTCGGACACGGTGATGCGCACCGGGTGGCCCGCCTTCTGATAGATGTCCCAGAAGGTGACGGGATAGCCCCGGTAGGCGAACTCCCCTCTGACGCCGAACTTGTCAATGCGCTTTTCCATGCCCTCGGAGGACACGCCGGGCACACACAGTCCGGACACATCGCCCTTTACATCGCACAGGAACACAGGGACGCCCGCGTCGGAAAAGGACTCGGCCATGGCCTTCATGGTGATGGTCTTGCCCGTGCCGCTGGCGCCGGCGATGAGGCCGTGGCGGTTGCACATTTTGAGGGTCATCTCCACCCGCTCGCCCTGGGAAAGGCCCATATAAATACGCTGATTGGAATACATAGTCAGACCTCCGGTCAGTTATTATCTGAATTATACAACAAAGCGCAGGCGTAAGCAAACATATCTTTTTTAGCGGGTGAGTGCCGAATGCGACAAAAGACCCGGCAAGAATTGGGCAGAATTACGGACACTTGGGACTTGCGGCAGCCCTTTGAAGCAAGTATAATTACCATGGGTAAATAAGAAGTTTTATCAAATGAATGCAGTCTGGAGAAGTGCTGTTATGAACATCACCAATGTGATCGCGCTGCTGAGCGGCGTGGCCCTGTTCCTGTTCGGTATGTCGCTGATGGGGGACGGCCTGAAGAAGGTGGCCGGCGGCCGCCTGGAGACCATCCTCTACCAGCTTTCCAATACCCCGCTGAAGGGGGTCCTGCTGGGTACCGGCATCACCGCCGTGATCCAGTCCTCCTCCGCCACCTCGGTCATGGTGGTGGGCTTCGTCAACGCCGGAATGATGAAGTTCCGGCAGGCCATCGGCATTATTCTGGGCGCCATTCTGGGCACCAGCATCACCGGATGGATCCTCTGCCTGTCCGACATCGGTTCCGGCGGCGGATGGATCGCCCTGCTGTCCACCTCCACCATCACCGGCCTTGCCGCCGTGGCGGGCATCCTGCTGCAGAAGCTGGGGGGCAAGTCCCAGAAACGCTTTGTGGGCGATATTCTGCTGGGCTTCGCGGTGCTGATGTTCGGCATGAGCGCCATGAGCGGCGCTGTGTCCCCCCTGCGTGAGAGCCAGCAGTTTATCAGCATTCTCACCGGATTTTCCAACCCCCTGCTGGGTATTCTGGTGGGCGCCGCCTTTACCTGCGTGCTTCAGAGCGCCTCTGCCGCCGTGGGTATCCTGCAGGCCCTGGCCTCCACCGGCGCCATCACCTTTGAGGTGGCCTTCCCCATCATCATGGGCATCGCCATCGGCGCCTCCCTCCCCGTTATGCTCTCCGCTGTGGGCGCCAGCAAGAACGGCCGGCGCACCGCCTTCGCCTACCTGCTGGCGGATGTGATGGGCGCGGTGGCGTGCAGCATCCTGTTCTACGGCGTGAACCTGATCCATCCCCTGCGCATTCTCAGCCGGGTGATGAGCATGGTGAGCATTGCCGCGGCGAACACTATCTTCCGCCTGGTGACGGTCATCATCCTGTTCCCCATGATCCCCCTCATTGAGAAGATCATCAAGCGCCTCATCAGGGACAAGGAGGGACAGGGCAAGAGGGCCTCCGATCTGGACGGTCTGGACGAGCGCTTCCTCAGCCATCCCGCGCTGCTGATCCAGCAGTGTGCCGCCGCGGAAAACGATATGGCGGAAGGAGCAAAGGAGGCGCTGCTGGGCGCCCTGCAGCTGTTTGACAACTATGACGAGAAGCTGTTTCAGCGGGTGGATGAGCTGGAAGGGGAGAGCGACCACTACGAGGACCGTTTGGGCACCTACCTCACCAAGAGTACCGTGCAGGAGCTGACTCCGGCCCAGGGCCGCGAGGTCTCCCGCCTGCTCCACGCCCTGTCCGATCTGGAGCGTCTGTCCGACTACGCGCTGATGCTGGCCAAAAACTTCAAGGAGATCAACGACGGCAAGATCGACTTCTCCGAGGACGCCAAGCACGAGCTGGGGGTGCTGCGCAGCGCCGTCACCGAGGTGGTGGAGCTGTCCATCGGCACCTTTGTGGAGCGTGACCAGGCCAAGGCCGCCCGGGTGGAGCCTCTGGTGGTGTGCATCAAGGAGCTCTGCCACCAGATGAAGGCCCGCCATATCGACCGCCTGCAGAACAATATGTGTACCTTCAAGCACGGCTTCGTGTTCAACGACCTGCTCACCAGCTGCGAGCGTGTGGCCGGCCACTGCTCCAATGTGGCCCTGGCCGTGGTGGAGATGGATCTGGAGTCTCTGGCCACCCATGAGTACATGGACGAGGTCAAGGGCGATATGAAGGGCAAGTTCCGCAGCACCCTGAAGGAATACCAGAGCAAATACACTCTATAATCAGAAAAGGGAAATGGCCCGCAGCAGAAAATCTGATATGCTCCCCCTATAGAAGACGTTTCTAATTCTTTGTCTTCCATAAGGGGAGCGTATCAAGAAAATCTGCTGCGGGCTTGTTTTTTGTGGGGCGCGACGACTCGGCGCGCCAAAAAAGCCCCGCAGCGTTAAGGAAATATGCCGGTGGCATAGTTTTAGCGTAGGCCGCAGCGGCTATGCCGCGAGGAAAGGGCAGTGCGTCGTTAGAGGAAGGCTTTTGGCGCACCCCTTGGCTCTCCCTCTGGGAGAGCTGTCAGCGTGCGAGGAACGAGCCGCTGACGGAGAGGGTTAATTTGTACC
>JAQXJQ010000096.1 GCA_029009035.1 Oscillospiraceae bacterium
CGCGCTGGCCGGAGGGACGCCCACCCGCGTCCACCAGCATCTGGAGGCGGAGGAGAAGGCCCCATGCCTGCTGTCCCACGGCGAGGGCGAACTGTGCAGCCACCTGCCCCTGCTCACCATCGACACCGGGGGCGCGGAGATCCCGGGGGCCTACACCGGCGTCTATGTCCCCACGGAGGACGGCTCCCATCAGGTCCCCGTCTACACCACCGGTCCGGACGGGGAGACCCGCACCGCCGCAAGCCTGCAGGTGGTGGACAACGAGGGCGCGTACAATCACCCCGGCGACCGCCCGGCGCTGGACAGCGGCATCTCCATCCGCATCCGCGGCCGCTCCTCCCGCCGCTTCGCCAAGAACAGCTATGCCTTCACCCTGCTGGATGAGGCGGGGGAACACCGCCCACTCGGCCTGCTGGGCATGGACGCCCACGCCGACTGGGTGCTCTACGGTCCCTATCTGGACAAGACCGACCTGCGTAACTATCTGTTCTACAATCTGGCCGGGGAGCTCATGGACTACGCCCCCAACATCCGCTTCTGCGAGGTATTGCTCAACGGGGAATATCAGGGGCTTTATCTCCTCACCGAGCGCCTCACCGCCGGAAAGGACGGAGCACGCCTGCCCCTGGAGGTGAGCAAGAAGTCCCAGACCTACACCGGTTACCTGCTGCGGCTGGACTCCAACTACACCGCGCCGGGGGTCATCGACTCCTTCACCACCTATACCCTGCGCAAAGGGCGCAACTCCGCGCTGGAGATCATCTATCCCGGCCCCGCCAACCTCACCGGGGAGATGCAGGCGGAGATCTGCGCCGAGTTTTCCGACTTTGAAAAGGCCCTCTACTCCTTCGACTTCAACGATCCCGGAGAGGGCTACCGGAAGTACATCGACGTCTCCTCCTTCGTGGACGCCTTTCTCCTCCACGAGATGACGGAGAACTACGATTTCGGCGGCCTCTCCACCTATCTCTACAAGGGCACCGACGGGAAGCTGCGGGTGTGCGTCTGGGACTTCAACAACAGCTGCGACAACTTCAATACGCCGGAGTCCTCGGAGTCCTTCCGCCTGCAGGATATTCTCTGGTACTATATGCTGATGAAGGACGAGGCCTTCACCCGGCAGATCATCGCCCGCTACCGCTTGCTGCGGGAGGGGATCTTCAGCGACGGGTATCTGGACGCGTACATCGACAGCGCGGCCGCCTATCTGGAGCCTGCCGTCCGGCGGGACCGTGAGCGCTGGGCGTCCACCTATGCCGACAACCACGGTCTGCTGGCGGGAGGGCGCAGCCCGGACAGCTTTGAGGCGGCGCTCCGGCAGTTCAAGGACTACCTCCACACCCGCCTTGCCTGGATGGACGGGAACATCGAGAGCCTCCGGCAGTATTCCGCCCCCTCCCGGGTCAAAAAATATATCCACAATGTCAACTGAAGGAACGGATGGACATGGTATTCAAACGCTTTATCATCGCGGTGCTGGCAGTCTCCCTGCTGTGGGCGGGGTGGTACTACCTCCACTACAGCAAAGGGGCCTATCTCCCCGCCCGTGGGGACGGCGCCGTCTCCGTCCCCGTGAAGGCCGAGGGACAGAGCTTCTTCCGGTATGACCCCGACACCGGGCAGTACGCCCCCTTCACCGTCAAAGGGGTCAACATGGGCGCCGGCATCCCCGGCCATTGGGCCACGGATTTTGCCATCGACTACGACACCTATCTCCTCTGGTTCGGCCAGATCGCGGACATGGGAGCCAACACCCTGCGGGTCTACACCATCCAGTCGGAGGCCTTCTACAACGCCTTTTATGCCTTCAACACCGCCCGGGAGCGGGATGGGCTGGACCCTCTGCTCCTTCTGCAGGGGGTATGGGTCAACGACTACAGCCAGAACTCCCGCCGGGATTACTATGACGAGGACCTGCTGCAGACCTTTCTGGAGGATTGCCGCACCGCGGTGAATGTGCTCCACGGGGCTCAAAACCTCTCCCGGGGCGAGATCAGCGGCGCCGGCTCCGGCATCTACCGCAAGGACGTCTCCCCCTGGGTGCTGGGGTACATTCTGGGGGTGGAGTGGGAGGACCTCACCGTGGCCTACACCGACCAAAAATACCCCGACGCCGCCTTCCGGGGCACATATTTCCGCACCTCGGAGGACGCCACCCCCACCGAGTGCTTTCTGGCCCGGGTGGGGGAGCGCATCGTGGACTATGAGACCAGCCGCTACGGGGTGCAGCGGCCCATCGCCTTCTCCAACTGGCCCACCACCGACCCCTTTGAATATTCGGAGAAGGTGACCCGGCATTTCTACAAATGCGCCCGGGTGGATGTGGAGCACCTTCAGGCCACCGAGGAATTCCATGCCGGGCAGTTTGCCAGCTACCATGTGTACCCCTACTACCCCGACTATCTGCAGTATGAGTCGGACTGGAGCCGGTTTGGACTGCCCGATCCCACCGCGTTTTTCACCCCCGAGGGGGAGCTGAACACCTACCGCGCCTACCTCACCATGCTGGCAGGCCACCACACCATGCCGGTGCTCATCTCCGAATTTGGGGTGTCCACCGGCCGGGGCATGGCCCAGCGGGACCTGAACACCGGGCGCAATCAGGGCAACCTGTCGGAAAAGGCCCAGGGGGAGGCCCTCGTCCGCTGCTGGGAGGATATCATGGCCTCCGGCTGCTCCGGCGCTTGCGTGTTCACCTGGCAGGACGAGTGGTTCAAGCGCACCTGGAACACCATGTACGCCGTGAACCTCACCCGCACCCCCTACTGGTCGGACTATCAGACCAACGAGCAGTACTTTGGCCTGCTGGCCTTTGACCCCGGTGAGGAGGAGAGCGTGTGCTATGTGGACGGAGACCCCGCCGAGTGGGAGGGCGACGAACCCCTGTGTGAGCAGGACGGACTGCAGCTCACCATGAAATATGATGAAAAGTTTCTCTATTTTCTGGTCCGCTGGGACGACCCGGCCTATCCTCCCGGCCGTCTTTACATCCCGCTGGATATCACCCCCAAAAGCGGCGCCCTCCGCTGCCCGGACTACGCCCTGACCTTTCCCCGGGGGGTGGACTTTCTGGTCATTCTGGAGGACGGCCCAAACAGCCGGGTGCTGGTGCAGGAGCGGTATGAGGCCCTGCGGGCCAACTACTCCCGGGAGGTCTGCGGCTTCGACACCTACCTCACCGGAAACATCCCGGCGGCGGACAGCCGGAAGTTCGTCCCCATCAACATGATCCTTCAGACCGCCACCGCCCTGCTCACCGGCGAAGCGGAGGCTCCCGCGGAGGTGTACGAAACGGGGGCGCTGGTCTGCGGAAACGCCAACCCCGCAAGCGCGGATTTCAACTCTCTGGCGGACTTCTGCTTCGGGGAGGCGTGCGTGGAGCTGCGGCTGCCCTGGCAGCTTTTGAACTTCGCCGACCCCTCCCGCATGACCGTCCATGACGATTATTATGACGGGAACTACGGCGTGGAATTTCTGTCTGTTGACCGGCTGTACGCGGGAGTCTCCCCTCAGTCCCGCTCCGCCACATCGGTCTCCATGGAGGCTCTTCCGTTGAAAGGCTGGGGCGATCGGGTCACCGCCCATCCCCGGCTGAAGCAGAGCTACTATGCCATGCAGGAGCTTTGGACCGCAAAATAGCGCAAAAGGGCCCGTTGCAGAACGATCGCTCTGCAACGGGCTCTTGCGTTGATGCGGTAATTATTGTGGGGTGCAGCCGCCTTGCCTCTCCCGATGGGAGAGGTGTCAAAAATCTTCGATTCTTGACGGCTAGGGTACAAATAAACCCTCTCCGTCAGCGGCTCGTTCCTCGCACGCTGACAGCTCTCCCAGAGGGAGAGCCAAGGGGTGCGCCAAAAGCCTTCCTCTAACGACGCACTGCCCTTTCCTCGCGGCATAGCCGCTGCGGCCTA
>JAQXJQ010000097.1 GCA_029009035.1 Oscillospiraceae bacterium
CATATGCCCAGGTAGCTCAGTTGGTAGAGCAGCGGACTGAAAATCCGCGTGTCGCTGGTTCGATTCCGGCCCTGGGCACCATTTGCGAGTGTAGCTCATCTGGTAGAGCGCCACCTTGCCAAGGTGGAGGTAGCGAGTTCGAGCCTCGTCAGCCGCTCCAAACAGAAGAGGTGCTCCGGCACCTTTTCTCGTATGGCGACATAGCCAAGTGGTAAGGCAAGGGTCTGCAAAATCCTGATGCCCCAGTTCAAATCTGGGTGGCGCCTCCAAAAAGAAAGACACGCCGCGGCGTGGCTTTATTTTTTGATTTATACTATCCCCGTACCCGCTTGACAAATGTCCCGGTACTTTTTATAATAGTCGGGCAGGAACAATTTGATAGAAAACGGGGTGTAGCGCAGTTGGTAGCGCGCATGGTTCGGGTCCATGAGGCCGTGGGTTCAAATCCCGCCACTCCGACCACGCTGCGGACGGCATATCGTCCGCAGCGATTTTTTATCAAAAAATTACCTCGATATGGCTTGCGGACTTCACTCTTTCGCCAGATGCAGGATCAGATCCGGCACCATGATCCCTCTGGTCATATTGTATTTTTCATGCTGCGCCCTGCTCTGCCCCAGCAGGGGCTTTCCCGTGGCGGAGTTGTCGGAAACGGCCAGCAAAGCCACCGCCGGCACTTCAAACAGTTCCGCCAGCTGATAGAAGGTGCTGGTCTCCATCTCAATGAGCTCCGCACCTGTGGCCCTGATCTCATCCAGATGGGAGTACTCGCAGGAGATGGAGTCCGTACAGAACACCTTGGCCGTTTTCAGCTCACAGCCGTTTTCACGGGCCAGAGAGACCACATGGTCCACATACACGCCATCGGGATACACCGTTTTGAACGGCGCAAATTCGTCATCCAGCCTGTCCCCGAGATAATGGTGGGCATACACGCCGGCCACGCAGCAGCTCGGGGTGCAGAAATCGCCGACGTCGTACTCCGGCACAAGGCTGCCCACCGCACCCACAAAGATCAGCTTCTTAAATTGAAGTTCTCCCAGAATGATGGAGTGATCCAGCAGATTGCAGGCGCCGGACGCCACCTGTGCCCAGGCGATCTTCATGCCGTCCTTCTCCACCAGGAACCCGGAAAAGTAGCTGTGCTGGGTCAGCTGGGTCACTTTGAAGGTATCGTCCCGGATGATCTTCGTGGGCTTCCACCCCGGTGCGACCACCATCGCGTCGTACACCACATCCGGCTCAAAGCCGAAGCACTCCAGGCTCATACACCCGGTATTGTACTTTTTCATATTCGCCAGTATGGTCTTGAGCTGTTCTTTCATCGTACTCCCCCCTAAAAAAGAAAATGGCGCAGGTCGTCACCTGCGCCGCAGCATGCCGTATTCCCCACGGATCGGGCATGGGCAAAAGGAGCAGGCTTTCCGCTGAACGCACAGGTATTCCACAGGCAATTCATCATAACGCTCACTCCCTTCATTTTGGTACATTGTAGCATGGGCAATATTCCCTGTCAACGATGTGTCCCGCAGCCTCGATCCAAGTCGGTTCGCAGCGCTCCGCAAAAAACCTCTGTGGCCGCAGTGAACAGCGGCCACAGAGGTTTTGAATCATTCAGTGCCGGGCTTCCTGTCCGGTGCGGTGTACGGTGCCCGCGGGATGGTTGGGCGGTCCATAGACAGAGGAGAGCTTCAGCGGACAGGTCCCGCTGTTGAGGACATTGTGCCATGTGCCGCAGGGAACGAAAAGGGTGTCCCCTGTCCCCAGGCTGCGGCCTGCGTCCAGCCGCTCCCTGCATTTTCCCATTCGCACCGTGGCCCGGCCCTCCTCCACACGGATGATCTGGTCCGTGTCATCGTGCATCTCCACCCCGATCTCATCGCCCACAGGAATGCTCATCAGCGTCATCTGAAGGTGCCGCCCGGTCCAGTGGGCGGTTCGGAAATTCCGGTTCTGACGGGCCGCGCAGGGGACATCCCCCACAAAGGGCCCGGGACCGTGATCCCGGTCACAGCCGCTGTTTCGACATTGCTCCATATCAGATGCTCCTTTCCCCCGTATCCTATGCGCGCGCCTGCTCCACGGTGTCCCCCGGCCTCCTCCTCCCATAAAATGGTGCAGAGGTGATAGATCGGTGAACTCCTGCGAACTGACCGCCTCCATCACAGCGCTGGCCAATGCGCTGGCCTGCCGTCTCACCACGGAGGAGCTGGATCTGCTGGGCGCTGTGCTCACCCAACTGGCGGATAACCTATTTACCATCTCTGCCCACAGGAGCGCCTGTGCGCCCCGGACAACGGGCAAATAAAGGCGGCTGCAGCCGCCTCTTCACTCATCAAGCCATCGGATCGCGGCCACAGGACAGCTGTCTATGGCCTCCTGCACTGCGTCACGCAGATCCTCAGTGACCTCCCCGAAGGCCTCCGCCTGTCCCGAGTCGGTCAGGCGGAACACATCGGAGCAGATCCCCTCGCACAGGCCGCACCCAATGCACTCCTCATTCACCCTTGCTTTCAATGCCCACGCCTCCTTTCCTCCCGATAGTATGCCCCTGCGCGCAAAAAAGATCCCCGGAGCACCCTTGATGCTCCGGGGATCTTCTCACCTTGCATGGTTTCCCAACCGGGTCAGGTCATTTTCTCCTGCTTCACCTTGTGGTCGATCACATGGCGGGATGCCAGTTCCCTGTGGATGTCCTCCAGAGAAATGCCCATCTCCACCATCAGCACCATCACATGATAGGCAAGATCCGCAATCTCATAGACGGTCTCCCGCTTGTCCCCGGCCTTGGCGGCAATGATGACCTCTGTGGACTCCTCGCCCACCTTCTTCAGGATCTTGTCCAATCCCTTTTCAAAGAGGTAGGTGGTGTAAGAGCCCTCCTTCTTTTCGGTCTTTCGGCCCTTGAGCAGCTCCAGCAGGCCCTCATAGGAAAACTCGCGGCGCTCATCGCTCTCCCAGACGGGATGGATGAAGCAGGAGTCGCTTCCTGTGTGGCAGGCGGGGCCGTCCTTTTCCACCATGACCACCAGGGCGTCCCCGTCGCAGTCGGCGGTGATGGACACGATGTGCTGGTAATTCCCGCTGGTCTCCCCCTTCAGCCAAAGCTCCTGTCGGGAACGGCTCCAGAAGCAGGTCAGGCCCCGTTCCATGGAGATGGCCAGGCTCTCCCGGTTCATGTAGGCCAGCGTAAGCACCTTTTTGGTGACGGCGTCTACCACAATGGCGGGGATGAGCCCCCGCTGGTCAAATTTCAATTCTTCGATCTCCATGATGATCCCCTTACTGTGATTTGATGTTCTCTCAGCTCCCGCTTCAGCTCCGGAATTTCGATCTCTCCGAAGTGGAACACTGAGGCCGCAAGGCCGGC
This sequence comes from Oscillospiraceae bacterium, assembly GCA_029009035.1. Classification (GTDB taxonomy): domain Bacteria; phylum Bacillota; class Clostridia; order Oscillospirales; family Oscillospiraceae; genus Enterenecus. Next base: position 3,371 of record JAQXJQ010000097.1, read on the forward strand.
GTCCACCTTGGGCAGCGCTTGAAACAGCCTGACAAAGTCCTCCTTGCATCCGGCTCCTCCGGAGGCGATCACCGGCACATTCACCGCGTCGCACACCGCCGAGAGCATTTCCAGATCAAAGCCGCCTTTCACTCCGTCGGTGTCAATGGAGTTGACCACCACCTCGCCGGCCCCCAGGGCCACACAGCGGCGGATCCAGCCGATGGCCTCAATGCCGGTGTCCTCCCGGCCTCCCTTGGCAAACAGGCGGAACTGTCCGTCCACCCGTTTGATATCGGCAGAGAGCACCACGCACTGGTTTCCGTAGCGCTGAGCCGCCCTCCGAATCAGCTCGGGGTCCCGGATGGCCCCGGAGTTGACGCTCACCTTATCCGCGCCGCACTTGAGCACCCGGTCGAAATCCTCCACGGTGTTGATGCCGCCGCCCACCGTGAGGGGAATGAAGATGGTCGCGGCCACCTGCCGGAGTATGTCGGTAAACAGCGCGCGCCCCTCTGCGGAGGCGGTGATATCATAGAATACCAGCTCGTCGGCGCCGTTTTCGCTGTAGTACCGGCCCAGCTCCACCGGGGAGGATACATCGGCCAAGCCCTTGAAGTTGACGCCCTTGACCACCCTGCCGTCTTTCACATCCAGGCAGGGGATAATTCGTTTCGTAATCATTTTGCCACCTCAATGGCCTGAGCCAGGTCGATGGCGCCGGTATAGTAGGCCTTGCCGATGATGGCGCCGTAAAGCCCCATCTCCGCCAGCTCCCGCACATCCTCCAGAGAGGACACGCCGCCGGAAGCCGTGATGTCCACGGGAAAGCGCTCGGACAGCTCCCGGTACAGCTCCCGGTTCGTCCCTTTCATGGCTCCGTCCCGGGAAATATCGGTGCAGATGAGGGTCCTCACCCCGATCCGGCAGAGCCGTTCGCAAAAATCAAAGCAGGAACAGGAGGACTGCTCCGTCCAGCCCTTGATGGCCACATGACCGTCCCGGATGTCCACGCCCACGGCGATCCGCTCTCCAAAGCGCTCCACGCTCTCCACCAGAAACTTCTCATCGGTCACGGCGGCAGTGCCCAGGATCACCCGTCCGACACCAAGGTCCAGATAGCGCTCCACCGTATCCATATCGCGGATGCCGCCGCCGATCTCGGTAAACAGGGCGGTCTGCTTCACCATGCGCCGTACCGTCTCCAAATTTGGGGTGCCGCCGTTTTTCGCCCCCTCCAGGTCCACCAGGTGGACGCACTGCGCTCCCTTCGCGGCAAAATCCCGGAGGACCTCCGCCGGATCGGGTGCATACACCGTCATCTGCCGGTAATCGCCCTGATACAGCCGCACGGCCTGTCCGCCGTACAGGTCAATGGCAGGAAAAATCTTCATGGCCTCTCCACCTCCCAGTCGCAAAAACCGCGCAGGATATTGAGTCCTACCTCGCCGCTCTTCTCCGGATGGAACTGGCAGCCGCACACATTGCCTTTGGCCACCGCAGCCGTCAGCGGTGCGGAATACTCCGTGTCGGCGATGAGGGCGTCGCCGCAGTCGGCGGCATAGTATGAGTGGACAAAGTACACATGGTCGCCATCCTCGATATAGCGGAAAATGGGGTGCTTCTCCCCCACCAGACGCAGGGCGTTCCAGCCGATGTGGGGCACCTTCAGGGCCGGGTCGATGACCTCCTCAATGGGACGGACGGTGCCGTCGATGAGCCCCAGGCCCTTGTGCCGGCCGTACTCCAGGCTCTCGTCAAACAAAAGCTGCATCCCAAGGCAGATCCCCATGATGGGCGTGCCCCGGGCCGCCTGTTCCCGCAGGACCGCATCAAGACCGCTCTCCCGCAGCTTGCGGGAGGCATCGGCAAAGGCGCCCACGCCGGGGAGAACGATCCGGTCTGCGCCGCGTATGACCCCGGCGTCGCCGCTCACCTGCGCCTCCGCGCCGATGAACGCGAAGGAGCTTTGCAGGGAAAACAGGTTCCCCACACCGTAATCCACGATCACCGGCATCAGAGCACCCCTTTTGTGGAGGGGATCTCCCCTGCCCGGTCGGCGTCCTGCGATGCCGCAGCGGCAAGGCTGCGGGCAACGGATTTGAACATCCCCTCTATGATGTGGTGGGAGTTGCGGCCCGCCAGCTGCCGGATGTGGAGGGTCACCCCCGCCTCACGGACGAAGGCCAGCCAGAACTCCTCCACCAGCTCGGTGTCAAAGTCCCCCACCTTCTGGGTGGGGATCTCCGCCTGCATGCCCAGCATCCCCCGCCCGGTAATATCCGCAGCAGAGAGGATCAGCGCCTCGGCCATGGGCAGCAGACTGTCGCCGT
>JAQXJQ010000098.1 GCA_029009035.1 Oscillospiraceae bacterium
GGCTGTGGCCCTGGCCAAGGAGGGCGGCCTGTCCTTCATCTACGGCTCCCAGTCCATCGAGGACGAGGCCGCCATGGTCCGCCGCGTCAAGGAGCACAAGGCCGGCTTCGTGGTCAGCTACTCCAACCTGACACCCGACCACACCCTGGCCGACGTGCTGAGTCTGAAGGAGCTCAACGGCTTCTCCACAGTGGCCATCACCGAGGACGCCACCCCCAACGGCAAGCTGCTGGGCATCGTCACCAGCCGTGACTACCGCGTCAGCCGCATGGACACCGCCACCCCCGTGCGCGAGTTCATGACCCCCCTGTCCAAGCTCATCACCGCCGGCCCCGCCACCACCCTGAAGGAGGCCAACGACATCATCTGGGACCACAAGCTCAACTCCCTGCCCATCGTGGACGACAGCGGCTGCCTCATGTACTTCGTGTTCCGCAAGGACTATGCCGAGCACAAGGAGTACCCCCTGGGCCTGCAGGACGCCGACAAGCGCTACCTGGTGGGCGCGGGCATCAATTCCCGGGACTACGCCCAGCGCGTCCCCGCCCTCATTGAGGCCGGCGCCGACGTGGTCTGCATCGACTCCTCCGAGGGCTACTCCGTCTGGCAGAAGAAGACCATCGACTGGGTGCGGGAGCACTACGGCGACAAGGTCAAGATCGGTGCCGGCAACGTGGTGGACCGTGACGGCTTCATGTATCTGGCCGAGGCCGGCGCCGACTTCATCAAGGTGGGCATCGGCGGCGGCTCCATCTGCATCACCCGCGAGACCAAGGGCATCGGCCGCGGTCAGGCCACCGCGCTGATCGAGGTCGCCGCCGCCCGTGACGAGTACTTCGAGAAGACCGGCGTCTATGTGCCCATCTGCTCCGACGGCGGCATCGTCCACGACTACCACATGACCCTGGCTCTGGCCATGGGCGCCGACTTCCTCATGCTGGGCCGCTACTTCGCCCGCTGCGACGAGTCCCCCACCCCCCGCATCATGGTCCACGGCCAGTATGTGAAGGAGTACTGGGGCGAGGGCTCCAACCGCGCCCGCAACTGGCAGCGCTATGACCTGGGCGGCAAGACCGGTCTGGCCTTCGAGGAAGGCGTGGACTCCTATGTCACCTACGCCGGCCCCCTCCACGACAATGTGGCAAAGAGCCTGTACAAGGTGAAGTCCACCATGTGCAACTGCGGCGTGCTGTCCATCCCCCAGCTGCAGAAGGAGGCCAAGCTCACCGTGGTGTCCTCCACCTCCATTGTGGAGGGCGGCTACCACGACGTCACCCTGCGCACCACCACCAACAGCCGATAAAGCCGCAAAAAAGCGGTCACTGCACTTGACGAATATTCTTCGGTGTGCTACCATGAAAAAAGCGATATGACTGACGGAAGTGGATCGACCACATGAAGTATCGCGGCGCGTACGCGCGCTAAATGCCGACCGTCTGGGCGCACTGAATTTCAATTCGGTGCGCCCTTTTTGTTTCCCGGGCCACCGACACCATCAAGGAGGAACAATAGTATGGAATTCAAAACCGACATTCAGATCGCGCAGGAATGTAAGATGAAGAAGATCACCGAGATCGCGGCGGCGGCCGGCGTGGACGAGAAGTATCTGGAGCTGTACGGCAACTACAAGGCCAAGGTGGACTACAACCTGCTGCGGGAGCATGACGCCCCCGACGGCAAGCTGATCCTGGTCACCGCCATCAACCCCACCCCCGCCGGCGAGGGCAAGACCACCACCACCGTGGGTCTGGCCGACGGCCTGCGCAGACTGGGCAAGAATGTGATGGTCGCCCTGCGTGAGCCCTCCCTGGGCCCCGTGTTCGGCGTCAAGGGCGGCGCTGCCGGCGGCGGCTACGCCCAGGTGGTGCCCATGGAGGACATCAACCTCCACTTCACCGGCGACTTCCACGCCATCGGCGCGGCCAACAACCTGCTGGCCGCCATGCTGGACAACCACATTCAGCAGGGCAACGCCCTGGGCATCGATGTCAAGCGCATCGTGTGGAAGCGCTGCGTGGATATGAACGACCGCCAGCTGCGCAATGTCATCGACGGTCTGGGCGGCCGGATGCAGGGCGTTCCCCGTGAGGACGGCTTCGACATCACCGTTGCCTCCGAGATCATGGCCGTTCTGTGCCTTGCCTCCGATATCCCCGATCTGAAGGCCCGTCTGGGCCGCATGGTGGTGGCCTACACCTTCGACGGAAAGCCCGTCACCGCCGCCGATCTGAAGGCCCAGGGCGCCATGGCCGCCCTGCTGAAGGACGCGCTGAAGCCCAACCTGGTCCAGACCCTGGAGGGCACCCCCGCCTTCATCCATGGCGGCCCCTTCGCCAACATCGCCCACGGCTGCAACTCCGTCATGGCCACCCGCATGGCCATGAAGCTGGGCGACTATGCCGTCACCGAGGCCGGCTTCGGCGCCGACCTGGGCGCCGAGAAGTTCCTGGACATCAAGTGCCGTCTGGCCGGTCTCAAGCCCTCCGCCGTTGTGGTGGTGGCCACCGTCCGCGCCCTGAAGCACCACGGCGGCGTGGCCAAGGCCGACCTGAACACCGAGAATCTGGCCGCTTTGGAGGCCGGACTGCCCAACCTGCTGCGCCACGTGGAAAACATCACCCAGGTCTACGGCCTCCCCTGCGTGGTGGCCATCAACCGCTTCCCCACCGACACCGAGGCGGAGCTGAAGCTGGTGGAGGACAAGTGCCGCGAGATGGGCGTGAACGTGGCCCTCAGCGAGGTGTGGGCCAAGGGCGGCGAGGGCGGCACGGCGCTG
>JAQXJQ010000099.1 GCA_029009035.1 Oscillospiraceae bacterium
TGAAGCTTCTGCTCCTTGAGAAACTCACACAGCTCCTCAAATTCCGCCTCGCCCTCGCCGGGCAGACCACAGATCAAAGAGGTGCGGATCACCACATCGGGGATGGCTTTGCGCAGACGGGCAAACAGCTCTTCCAGCTCCACCTTCGTATTGCGGCGGCGCATCGCCTTCAAGATCCCGTCATTGCAGTGCTGGATGGGGATGTCCAGATAGTGGACAATCTTCTTCTCGCTGGCGATGACCTCCACCAGTTCGTCAGTGATGGCCTCGGGATAGAGGTAGTGCAGGCGGATCCAATGGAAGGGCAGCCTGCACAGCTCGGTGAGCAGCTTTGCCAGGGTGGTGCCGTCCTTGAGGTCAAGGCCGTAGCGGGTGATATCCTGGGCAATGACGATGAGCTCCTTCACGCCGGCGTCCGCCAGTTCGGCGGCCTCCTCCAGCAGCTTGTCCATGGCCCGGCTGCGGTAGCGGCCCCGGAGTTTGGGGATGATGCAGAAGGCGCAGCCGTTGCTGCAGCCCTCGGCGATCTTCAGATAGGCGGTGTAGGGCGGGGTGGTGAGGATGCGCTGACCGTCCTCGAAAGTGCGGTGGATGTCGCCGAAATGCTCGGCCTTCTCCCCCGCCATCAGCTCCTCCACAGCGGCCACCACATCGGTGTAGCTGCCGGTACCCAGCATACCGTCCACCTCGGGCAGCTCGGAGCGGATGTCGTCGGGGTAGCGCTGGGTAAGGCAGCCGGTGACCAGCAGCTTCTTCAGCTTTCCCTCCGCCTTCAGCTGCCCCAGCTCCAGGATGTTGTCGATGGCCTCGCTCTTGGCGGAGTCGATGAAGCCGCAGGTGTTGAGCACCGCCACATCGGCTCCCTCCGGCTCTCCGGTCACCGTATGCCCCGCCTGCTGGCACAGGGCCATCATCTGCTCGGTATTCACCAGATTTTTGGCGCAGCCAAGGGAAATAAATGCAATTTTCACAGTTTCCTGCTCCTTTTATACCATAGTCCAGCGGCCCTCGCGGCGGAGGGGCATTTGGGGGGACTGATCCGGCCAGCCCAGCGTCACCGCAGCCACAAATTCACCCTTTCCGGGGGCAAACCGCTCCACCAGCTCATCGCCGAATCCCATGCGCTTGGGCGCCGAGATCCAGCAGCTGCCCACGCCCTTGTCCCAGGCGGCCAGCAGAAGGTTTTCAATGGCGGCGGACACGCTCTGCAGCGCACCGCCCACATCGGGGTAGTCCGGCTTCAGCACAAAGGCCAGCACGCACACCGGCGCACCGCCCAGGGTGGAGAGGAAGCTCTCCGTCTCCCTGACGGTAGCGGGATTGCGCGCGAAGCGATTTTCCAGCACAGGGCGGAATTTCTCCACCGTGCGCCCCATGACCTCCCGCAGCTCCTCCAGCTTCTCCGGGGAGCGCACCACCACAAAGTGCCAGGGCTGCAGGTTGATGGCGGAGGGAGCTGCCAGCGCAGGCTCCATGATCTCCGCCAGCAGCTCGTCAGACAAAGGCTCGCTTTTGTACTTGCGCACACTGCGTCGATTCATCAGACATTCTCTTGTCTCCATGGACACTTCTCCCCTCATTCTTCGCCCATATCGTACCGGCTCAGCGCGGCGGAGATCTCCTCCCAGCCGTAGCCCCGTCTGGCCAGATAGTCGGCAGTCCGTTTCAGGTTTTCGCGGGTGGGCTCCAGGCCCCGCAGCTTCTTCTCCACCAGCTTGTCGATGGCGTCGCCGGTCTCTCCGGCCCGGGCCATGGCAGACTCCCAAAATTCTTTGGGGATTCCGCGGCGGTACAGCTCATCCCGCAGCTTCCGGGGACCGTACCCCTTCGCAGCGTAATTGCGCACGATGGCGGCGGCGTATTCCCCGTCATTCAAAAGCCCAAGCTCCTCCATACGCCCGGCCACCGCCTCAGCCTGGCTGCGCAGCTCCTCTTTTTGGCGCTGAAGGGCATCCGCATCGGGTATTTTCTCCCTCTCATCCTCCCCTTTTCGGCGGCGGGGAAGGGCGGAGAGCTTATCTGTCAATTCTTTTTTGGACATGACACGGGCGGACAGCATTTCTACTGCCCGCTCGTTCAGTTTACTATATTGCGCCGCGGCAGTCAAGGCCGCCCCGCTCTCTTCGTCCAGCTCTTTCCCGGCGTAGAGGCCCAGGGCTATCACATCCCCCTCGCCCACGCGGACCGGCGTGCCGTCCTCCAGCCAGACCAGCCAGCGGCCCTCCTTATGCCGGGAAGGCTCCAGCTTTGCGATCTTCATCCTTCAAAGTCGTCGGCGGACACATCCACAGCCCGTCCGGCAGCCTTGGCCGCGATCTGGGCCTGACGGCTCATGAGCTTGAAGGAGTTGGCTCTGATCTCCGCCTCCACCCGGTCGGCCACCTCGGGATTTTCCGCCAGATACTTCTTCACGGCCTCTCTGCCCTGGCCCACGCGGGTCTCGCCCATGGAGAACCAGGAGCCGGACTTCTGGAAGATGTCCAGCTTGACGGCAAGATCCACCAGCTCGCCCAGGCGGGAGATGCCCTCGCCGTACATGATCTCGAACTCCGCCTCGCGGAAGGGGGGCGCCACCTTGTTCTTCACGATCTTGGCCCGGGTGCGGTTGCCCACCACCTCGGTGCCGTTCTTGATGGCCTCCACCTTGCGCACCTCCATGCGCACGGAGGAGTAAAACTTCAGCGCGCGGCCGCCGGTGGTGACCTCGGGGTTGCCGTAGACCACGCCCACCTTCTCACGCAGCTGGTTGATGAAAATGACGATACAGTTGGTCTTGGAGATGGAGCCGGCCAGCTTGCGCAGCGCCTGGCTCATCAGCCGGGCCAGCAGGCCCACATGGGAATCGCCCATGTCGCCCTCGATCTCCGCCCGGGGGGTCAGGGCCGCCACGGAGTCCACCACCACCACATCAATGGCACCGGAGCGCACCAGGGCCTCGCAGATCTCCAGGCCCTGCTCGCCGGTGTCCGGCTGGGAGATGAGCATGGAGTCGATGTCCACGCCCAGAGCGCGGGCATAGGTGGGGTCCAGGGCGTGCTCCGCGTCGATAAAGGCCACCTCGCCGCCCCGCTTCTGGGCCTCGGCCAGAATGTGCAGCGCCAGCGTGGTCTTACCGGAGGACTCGGGGCCGTAGATCTCGATGATGCGTCCCTTGGGCACGCCGCCGATCCCCAGCGCCACATCCAGAGACAGAGAGCCGGTGGGAATGGCCTCCACCATGATGTGGCTGTTCTCGCCCAGGCGCATGATGGAACCCTTGCCGAACTCCCGCTCGATCTGGGCGATGGCGGTATCCAGCGCCTTTTTCTTGTCGGAGGCGGGGGCGGGGCTGTCCATGTTCAACTTCTTTTCTGCCATATAGCAACTTCCTTCCCGTCGGCGGGGCCGACCCTCATTTCCCTCTGAGTATATCTCACTTTATGTCCAATAAATCGGACTTATTCTTCTGTTCTTCCCGACACCACACGCCAGTGCCCGCCGGGATCCTTCCGGCTGTCTATCCCTGTGTAGCCCGCTTCCCTGAGGATGGCCTCCACCTGAGGGGCCTGATCCCAGCCGATCTCATAGCACAAAGCGCCCTTTTCCCGCAGCGCGGGCTTCCAGCGCCCGCTCACGGCGCGGTAAAAATCCAGGCCGTCAACGCCGCCGTCCAGCGCCATGCGGGGCTCATACTCCCGGACGGAGGGGTCCAGCCCCGCCAGATCCCCTGTGGGGATATAGGGAGGATTGCACACAATGAGGTCAAAATCACTGAGCAGCGGGGGCGGCGCATCCAGCGCGTTGACCCGGGCGGCGCTCACACGGCCGCTCACGCCGCAGCGGCGGATGTTGCGCCGGCAGATCCCCAGCGCCCCCTCCGACCAGTCGGCCAGCACCACGGTGGCATTGGGAAGCTGAGATGCAATGGCAAGACCCACGCAGCCGCTTCCCGCGCACAGGTCCAGCACACGGATCTCCCCCTCCAGACCGCCGACCATCTCCAGCGCCCGCTCCACCAGGGTCTCGGTGTCGGCCCGGGGGATGAGCACATCGGGGGTGACGTCCAATGTCAGGCCGTAAAATTCCCACTCGCCCAGAATATAGGCGATGGGCTCCCCGACCAGTCTGCGGTCCATCAGCTCCCGAAGCCGGACGCACACGCTGTCCGGCGCGTAGAAGGACATATCCCGGAGCAGCTGCTCCCTTGTCTTCTCCGCGGCACAGCACAAAAGCTCCCGAGCCTCCAGCTGGGCCGCCTCCACCCCCGCCTTGCGAAGGGCACGGCGGGCGTCGAGATACAGGTTATTATAAGTATCCGCCATGTGACAAAGCCTCTCTTACCATCTGTCTGCGCCTTCCTCACGGGGCAGCACCTCGCTGAGGGCCGCGATTGCCACCTCGATCATGGAGTCGTCCGGCTCAAAGGTGGTAAAATTCTGCATCCACATACCGGGGGCGCGGAGCACGCGGCAGGCTCCGCCGTCGTGGGCGCCCACATAGCGGTTGAACTCATAAGTCACGCCGCAGATGATGGGCAGCAGCAGCAGGTGGAGCAGCATACGCAGGAAGGTATTCTCGATATGCAGCGGGGTAAAGATCACAATGGACAGGAAAATGGACACGATGATGACCACGAAGAGGAAGCTGGTGCCGCAGCGGGGATGATGCCGGGGCTGAAGGCGGACATTGTCAACCGTCAACTCCAGGCCGTTTTCATAGCAGTAGATGGCCTTGTGCTCCGCTCCGTGATACTGAAACACCCGGCGGATGTCCTTCAGTTTGGAGCACAGGTACAGGTAGCACATAAAGACGGCCACCTTGAGGGCGCCTTCCAGCACCGCACGGAACCAGAGGGGCATGGTCTTCCACACCAGAGCCACCAGACCGGTGAGGGCGGTGGGCAGCAGGATGAACAGTGCCACGGAGAACAGCACACCCAGAACGGCAGCCAGGGTGATGATGATGGAGTTGGCCTTCTCCTCACTGAAGTGCTCGCTGATCCACTTGTCCAGGCCGGTGAGTTCCTCCTCCGGCGCCGCTCCCTCGCCGGATACCTCGGCGGAGTACATCAGCGCCTTCACGCCGTTGACCATGGAGGAGCAGAACACAAACACGCCCCGGATCAGGGGCAGAGCCTTCCATCCGGTGCGGGGTCTCACCTCGGAGGTGGTGAGGTCCAGACTGCCGTCCGGCTTGCGCACCACAATGGCCCGCTTCTCCGGCCCCTGCATGAGAATGCCCTCCATGAGTGCCTGTCCGCCGCAGGAAGTCTTGAATTTTGTCTCACAATACTGCTTCTCTTTCTTTGCCATGGGGGTATCTCCTTAAAATCTCAGGTAAATGATAGCACAGTGCAAGCGACTTTGCAAGCCTTTTATAGAACTTTTGTTCTATTCTTAGGAGCTGATCTTTTTGGGCAGCCGCAGCGTGACCACGCATCCGCCACCCTCGGCATTGCCGATGTCCAGGCTTCCGCCGTGGCAGGCCACGATTTCGTCACACACGGCAAGGCCAATGCCGGAGCCGCGGACTTTGGAGGACCCCTTGTAGAACTTGTACTTCACAAAGGGCAGCTCCTCCTCGGGCACGCCGGGGCCGTAGTCCCGGATGCGGATGACCACATATTCCGGCTCGCCGGAGATGGACAGATCCACCACTCCGCCGGCGCCGCCGTGCTTGTCCGCGTTGTCCAGCAGGTTGCAGAACACCTGGCGCAGACGCTCCGGGTCGCCGTCGATGGGGGCGAACTCCTCCTCGCACTCGGTATAACGAAGCTCCAGACCCTTGCGGCGGAAGAACTCTCGGTAGGTGTAGGCCGCGTCCTCCAGCTCCGCCTTGATATCCACCGGCTCCACGGAGAGGTTGAACCGCCCCGTCTCGATGCGGGAGAACTCCAGCAGCTCCTCCACCATGTTGGTCAGACGCTTTGCCTCGGACACCACGATGCCCAGGCCCTTTTTCATGTCCTCCGCGTTGTCGATCTCGCCGTTGTAGAGGGTCTCCGCCCAGCCGCTGATGGCGGTGAGGGGGGTGCGCAGCTCATGGGAGACGGAGGAGATGAATTCCGACTGGGTGCGCTCCGCCTGATCGATCTTCACCGACATATCGTTGATGGTGTCGATGAGCTCACCGATCTCGTCGTCGGAGGTGCGCTCCATCTGGACGCCGTAGCTGCCGGCGGCAATGCGCCGGGCGGTCTCGGTGACACGGGAGACCGGGTCCACGATGGTGCGGATAAAGGAGGAGGCGTACAGGCTCATGATGACCATGATCCCCAGGCCCACACAGCTGGCCAGAAGGACCAGGTTGATGACCTGCCGGTCAATGAGGCGCATGGAGGTGACCATGCGCACCAGGCCCACCACATTTCCGTTGTAGATCACCGGCGCGGAGGAGGCCATCAGGTGATCCCCGGTGCTGGCATCCTGATAGCTTCTGGTGGTCAGTTCTCTGGACGCCAGGGCGCCCTCGATATCCGGGCTGCCCGGGCTGGAGCCGGAAATGTTCAGCAGCGAGGACATAAGCACCCGTCCGCCCGGGGTGAGGAACTGCACCTCCATGGTGTTCTTTTCCTCAAACTGATTGACAAACTGACGGGCCGCAGAGCGGTAGGTGCTCTCCGTGTAATCCTGGAACATACCGGCGACGGTCTGGGCGCGGCTTTCCAGCGTGGCCTGCACGGTGGAGACGTAGTAGTTCCTCATGGACATGGAAAACACCAGCACCGCCACCGCCACGATGGCAAAGGTGGCCAGCAGGGTGTTGGTCATCCACCGCCGGCGCAGCACGCCGCTGTAGCGGCGCTTTTTGACCGGCTCCGTCTCCGCCATCTGCTCCGGCTTCGGCTTTTCCAGTCTGTCGCGTTTTTTGGTATGGCGCTTTTTATTTTCCTCGGGCACCGCGCCCACCTCCTGTCCGGTCATGCGCCCCATTTGTAGCCGTAGCCCCACACCGTCATCACCCGGGAGGGGTTCTGGGGATCATCCTCCAGCTTGACCCGGAGGCGGCGAATATTCACATCCACGATCTTCAGCTCGCCGATGTAGTCCTTGCCCCAGACGGCCACCAGGATCTCCTCCCGGGAGAGGGCCTTGCCGGGATTCTCCATAAACAGCTTCACAATGGAATACTCCACCTGGGTCAGCTTCACGGGCTTTCCGTTTTTGGAGAGGGTGCGGTTGCGGGTATTGAGCAGGAAGGGCGGCTGAGCGATCTCGTCGGTGCTCTGGGTCTGGTCGCCGCCGGTGCGGCGGTAGAGGGCGTCCACCCGGGCGGTCAGCTCCGCGGGAGAGAAGGGCTTGGTCACATAGTCGTCGGCGCCGGTCATAAGGCCGGTGACCTTGTCCATCTCCTGGGTGCGGGCCGTGAGCATGATGATACCCATTTGGGAGTTGCCCGCGCGGATGCGGCGGCAAACTTCAAAGCCGTCCATCTCTCCGGGGAGCATGATATCCAGCAGGGCCACTTTGATATCCGGGTTCTTGCGGATCTGCTCCAGCGCCTCCGCTCCATCCCCGGCCTCGATGGTCTCATAGCCGGCCCGCTTCAGGTTGATGACCACAAAGCTGCGGATATTGGCCTCGTCTTCCATGACCAAAACTTTTTTCATGTTCGTATCCTCCTTACTGGGCACTTTACTGCGCGGACCATTCCCGGGCAATGAGCCGGAACCGTGCGGCGATGGCGTCAGAGGACAGCTCGCAGTCCCACACATCGGGGTTCAGGGACGCGCAGTAGAAGGCGGAGCTGTCGCTGAGCAAAATCACCCGTCCGGCCACCTTGGCCCGGCTGAACCGGTTTTCACCGGTCAGGCGGTAGATGGTGAGGAACGGCGCCGGCTTGGTGGTCACCGGATCGGGCCAGTAGTAGAACACCACCGCGCGCTCGCCCCGCACGCTGCGGCTGTCGTCCCGTTCCACCGTCACCTTGCCCTCCCAGTGCTCCGGCATGGTGAAGTACCAGCCGTCGGAGGCGCTGTGGTAGGTGAACAGGTCCAGCAGGTTTTCCTTCCCGTCGCTGTCATACTGCTTCCAGTGGAGGAAGAAATGCCTGGGGGCGGCCTCCGGGTCGGCAATATTCAGCGCGGGCACCGGCACCGGCAGCTCGATCACGCCGTCGTAATTGATGTCGGTGGCACCGATCTCGGTGTATGTACGCAGGGTATCGCTGTACCCCAGCTCGGGCTTCAGCGTCACATTGCACAGCACGCCATCCTTCAGGGTCAGGATGTCGGTCAGGGTGCCGCTCTCGGTTTCACAGGTGATGTAGATGCTGCTCTCACCGTCCGCGAGCCTGCCGGCCTTCGCCCCCGTCACATCCCTGACCGGAGCGGAGAGATTGGCGGAGGAGGTCATGACCATGGCGGCGTCCTGATAGCGGTAGTATTCCGCGCGGTTATTCTCCGTCTCCGAACTGCCCTGCTGCAGAATGACGATCTCCTTGCAGCTGTCCCGATCCAGATCCACGGTGAGATAGCTCTCGTTATAGCTGGTGCTCATCAGTTCGATGGCGCCGCCGGACAGCAGCTGGTACACCGACAGGTTCTGCACCTTGGCGCTCACCTGCCAGCTGACGATCAGCTCCCTCACCCCGTCGCCGGTCACATCCTCATAGTTCACGGAGTTGATGGAAAGCCCGTCCCCCTGCAGAGTATAGGCCAGCTGATAGTCGCCCTCCCTGTCCTTTCGGAACAGGCAGACGCGAAGGGGCTTTTCCTCCGCGTTCAGCGCGCGCAGGAACACCGCCGCCAGCTCCTGCTTGCCGTCTCCGTCCATATCCAGAAGCTGAATGGTGGAGGTATTGCTGCCGTAGCTGATGGCGTCGTACTCCGCGCCGGTCTCGTCCATCACAGACTTGATCCGGTCCTGCAGCTGGGCGTATTCCTCCGGGAGCGCAGGCAGCGCGTAGAGGCTCTCAATGGGCTTGAACAGGCTGCAGCCGGTCAGCATGACCGACAGGGCTCCCGCCAGCAGTCCGGCAGCCATCATCCGCACAGGTCGTCTCATGTGCCCCTTCCTTTCCGGTTTCCATAGAAACTCCATTTTATTTTTGTTATTATACCACAGCTCCCCCATAATTGCCACAGATTTTTCGCTTTCAGCGGAAAACTGCGGGGTGGGTCCCATCTCCCCCTCTGCCTGCCGGAGCAAAGGCCGCCGGAGACAAACAGAAAGGGCTGCTGCAGAACAAAGCGTTCTGCAGCAGCCCCTTTTCATTCATTCTGTTATGCTCTGGCAGCTCTGCCGATCTCCAGGCCCTTCTCAAAGGCCTCCTTGTTGAGGGGCAGCAGCTTGGGCTTGCTGCCCAGCTTGTGCTCGATGGTCTCCCACACCACGGCGGGGGGAACCACCTCGGTATAACCCACATAGACGCCCAGCATGATGACATTCAGCACCTTGGCGTTGCCCATCTCCAGCGCCATGCCGGTGACGGGAGCCTTGATGACGGTGATGTCGTCGCGGGTGATCTCATCCTCCACGATGGAGCTGTTGATGAACAGATTGCCGCCCTTCTTCAGGGTGGGCAGGAACTTCTTCAGAGAGGGCCCGTTCATGACGATCAGGTCGTCCATCACATCGCCCAGAGGAGCGCCGATCATCTCATCGGAGATGACCACGAAGCAGTTGGCGGTACCGCCGCGCTGCTCAGCGCCGTAAGAGGGGAAGAAGGTCACATTCTTGTCGGTGGCATTGCACGTGGCGTCCGCCAGGAACTTGCCCAGGGTCATGACGCCCTGACCGCCGAAACCGGCTACACACAGATTGGTTTCCATATATCTCAGCCCTCCTTGGAACGGTCGCGGATCACGCCCAGAGGATACTCGGGCAGCATCTTCTGCTCGATGAAATCCAGGGCATCCAGAGGCTCCAGGCCCCAGTTGGTGGGGCAGCTGGTGACGATCTCCACCATGGAGAAGCCCTTGCCGTTCAGCTGGTTCTGGAATGCCTTCTTGATGGCGTTCTTGGTCTTGATGACATTCTGGGGGGTATTGCAGCTGGTGCGCTCCAGATAGTAGGGCGCGGTGAGCTGGTTGAGGATCTCGCACATATGCATGGGATAGCCGTGCTCCTCGGCAATACGGCCCTTGGGAGCGGTGGAGGCCTTCATGCCGATCAGGGTGGTGGGGGCCATCTGGCCGCCGGTCATGCCGTAGATACCGTTATTGATGAAGATGATGGTGATGTTCTCGCCGCGGTTGGCGGCGGACATGGTCTCACCCAGGCCGATGGAGGCCAGGTCGCCGTCGCCCTGATAGGTGAAGATCAGGCTGTCGGGACTGGTGCGCTTCATGCCGGTGGCCACAGCGGTAGCACGGCCGTGGGGGGCGGTGATGGTGTCATAGGCGATGTAGTCCATGTGCAGGCCGCAGCAGCCGATGCCGGTGACCATCACAGTCTTCTCCACCACGTTCAGCTCCTCCATGACCTCGCCGATGAGCTTGACCACGGTGGAGTGCATGCAGCCGGGGCAGAAACCGGAGACCTTATCCTCCTGAATGGTCTTGGTACGGGAATAAATCTTTTCCATTTCTCTGCTCCCCCTTACTTCGCCAGAATTGCGTTGACTGCCTCGAGGACAGCCTCACGGCTCATGATGTTGCCGCCGGAGCACAGGCAGGTCTCGATGGGGCAGCGGCCCTTGACGCCGACCTTCACATCCTGCACGAACTGGGCGGGAATGGACATCTCCACATCCAGAACGCCCTTGCACACATCGTAGTTGATGTGGTCGAACGCGGCATAGGGGAAGGGGTGGACGGTGATGGGACGGATGAGGCCCACCTTCTTGCCCTCTCTGCGGCAGATGTCCACCACGGACTTGCCGATGCGGGCGGAAATGCCGTAGGCGGCAATGACCACTTCGGCGTCCTCCACCATGTACTCCTCCACCATGATGTCCTTCTCCCAGGAAGCATACATGGCGGCGGCCTTCTCGTTCTCCTCCTGCATGATCTTGGTGTTCCACTGGCCGGGCTGGATCCAGGCGCGGTTGGCGTAGTCCAGCTTGTGGCCGGTGCAGGCCCACTTGGCCTTGGAGGCTCTGATGGCGGCGATCTCCTCGTCGCTCTTCATCTCGGGCAGCTCCACAGGCTCCATCATGGTGCCGATGACGCCGTCGGCCAGGATGAGCACGGGGTTGCGGTCTCGGTCGGCATAATCAAAGGCGGCATAGGTCAGATCCACAGCCTCCTGCACGGTGGCGGGAGCCAGGACCAGCATCTCAAAACCGCCGTTGCCGGAGGCCTTGGTGGCCTGGAAGTAGTCCTGCTGAGCGGGCTGGATGGCGCCGACGCCGGGGCCGCCGCGGGAAATGTTGGCATAAACCATGGGGATACGGGCGGCGGCGGCATAGGAGATGCCCTCGCTCTTCAGCGCGATCCCGGGGGAAGAGGAGGAGGTCATGGAGCGGGTGCCGGCAGAGGCAGCGCCGTAGACCATGTTCACAGAGGCCACCTCGCTCTCGCCCTGGACGAAGGTGCCGCCCACTTCGGGCAGACGGCGGGCGAAATACTCGGGGATCTCATTCTGGGGGGTGATGGGATAGCCGGCAAAGAAACGACAGCCGGCGCGGACAGCTGCTTCGGCGATGGCCTCGCAGCCCTTCATCAGTACTCTTGCCATAATTCGTTTCTCTCCTTTTACTTATAGACTTCAATGGCGCCGTCGGGGCAGATCCGCGCGCACATGCAGCAGGCGATGCACGCCTCCTGATTGACAGGCTCGATGTACTCATAGCCCTTGGAGTTCACGTTCTTGCCCACAGCAAGCACCTGCTTGGGGCAGAACTTCACGCAGTAGCCGCAGCTCTTGCAGCGCTCGGAGATCACTTTGATCATTGCCATAGAAAGCCCTCCTTTCCCGAAATATTGATTGATTGTATGATAAGCTCAAAGCAGCCAGGGATAAGTCAGCTCCAGCCGCATGGGAAACACCGGTACATCCAACTGCTCTGCCGCGGCGGCGGCAAATTCTTCCTTTGCACAGCAGAAGGACACGGGAATGTACTGCCCCACCAGCTCCACGGTCTTCCGGTGCCCGGCCACCACATCCTCAAGGGTGGTGCCGTCAGCCCGGTTGGGG
Organism: Oscillospiraceae bacterium; assembly: GCA_029009035.1. GTDB lineage: Bacteria > Bacillota > Clostridia > Oscillospirales > Oscillospiraceae > Enterenecus. The sequence goes on from JAQXJQ010000099.1 coordinate 12,060, forward strand.
TTGCTCACCAGAGTGAGCTGGCTGAGCTGGATGTGGGACATGCCCAAAATCTTGCCCAGGGTCTCGTCGATGTGATCCACCGTATCCGACCAGGGGCGATAGGGGTTGATGAGGTAGAACACCGCCGCATCGGGGCGGTTCAGAGCGGGGGCAAATCCGCCGATGGAGCGGGCGCCGATGTGGTCGCCTCCCACATCCATGACCACCAGGGCGTTGGGATCCCGCAGCATGGGCATCACGCCGCCCACCAGTGTTGGGGCGTCCATGAACTGCTCCTGAAAGTGGACTCTCACGCCGGCCTGTTCCAGGGCAGCCGCGGCGTCGCGGGAGCGGAACAGCGGCTTGGTCATGTCCATATCAAAAAAGTGGACCGGCCTTTCGCTCACCGCCGCCAGACGGCGGGCAAAATTCATGGACAGCTCGCTTTTGCCGCTGCCGGCCTCACCCACGAAGGCGAAATTCTTCTTCTGGGGCAGATAACAGCCCGGAATTTCCATTGCCATGACAAGTCCCTCCTGTCTGCAGCGCGCTCACGGCGGCGGAGGCACCGCCCCACCCCTGTGTTCACAGATATTGTAAAATATATTTTGCAAGATGTCAACGGCTATTTGCTCTCTGCGCCAATTTTTTCTTCGGTTTTTTCGCCGCTGCCGCTGTTATCTGATGCAGGCGTTGACGAACTGCAGGGGGACGTCCATACGCTGCGCCACCTGCTCCGGTGTCATCCCCTGCCCCAGAAAACGCCTGCACACCGTGATCAGATTTTCGCCCACCTCGATGATGTGCCGGTCCGGGTCGTAGAACCGCACCACCCGCTGCCCCCAGGGGTGCTCCAAAAGGGGATGCACATATTCGATGTCCACACCGCAGGTCTGCAGCTTTTTGACAAATCGGTCAAAGTTGTTTTCCTCAAAGTAGATCTCCGTGTCGTTGCCGCCGTATGAGATTTCATCCCTGCCGATAAACTGTTTCCATGTGTCCGCAGTCTGCAGCACCAGGCCTCCGCTCAGGGTCTTGTTGGCTCCAAAGTCCACGATGACCCGCAGTCCGAGCACCCGCTTGTAAAACTCCACCGAGCGCTCCATGTCGGTCACCACCAGCATGGGATTTTTCATTTTCACCTGCGGCACCTCCGTCATCCCAAGTTTATCCTCATGGTATCACATTTCCCCGCCGGTTTCAATGACCGCAGCCGTTTTCGCAAACCCGCCGCTTCCCCTATTTTGGGCTCGACAATTTTCTTCTTTACATCCGGGATATTTCCTGCTATAATGTCTAAGCGTCAAAGAGATGCGTCCGTAGTTCAATTGGATAGAGCGTCAGATTCCGGTTCTGAATGTTGGGGGTTCGAGTCCCTTCGGGCGTGCCAAAAAACGACAAGCACCATCAGGTGCTTGTCGTTTTTTACTTCTTCACTCTTTTGCGTCGATCTTCGGAACGCACAAAGCCTTGAATGTGTTGAGTTTTCAACACATTCAAGGCTTTTCCCTTTTTTACCGCAGGTGCCCCTCATGCCGCAGCAGGAAGGTTTTTGCCTCCAGGCCGCCGGCATAGCCGGTGAGGCTGCCGCCGGAGCCGATGACCCGGTGGCAGGGGATGATGATGGAGATGGGGTTGTGTCCCACCGCGCCGCCCACAGCCCGGGGCGAAGCGGGCCGTCCGGTCCGCATTTCCACCTCCCGGGCCAGTGCGCCGTAGGTGGTCACCTCGCCGTAGGAGATCTCACAGAGCAGCTTCCACACCTGCTGCCGGAACGCGCTCCCCCGCGGATTCAGCGCCAGTGCCGCAATGTCCGGTTTCCCGCCCGAAAAGTAATCCGCAAGCCACGCCTTGGTCTTTGTCAAAACGGGCAGGTCCTCCGTAAGGCGGGCATCCTCCGGGACCTCCGCCGCATAATACCTCTGCCCCGGCAGCCACAAGCCGAGAAGCTCCTCCCCCTCCGCCGCCAGCAGCAGCTCTCCCACCGGGGAGGAATAGGCAGCGGTGCAGATCATACCTTCACCTGCGCCTTCTCGTAGACGAAAATGCCAAACTCAACCGCGGTGCGCAGGTGCTCCGCACGGTTTGCCTTTTCCTGATCCGCTGCGCCGGTCTTGTAATAATAAGGTGTCATTTTGAACAAACTGATAATGTCCCGGTTGTTGTCCAGCTCGATCTCATAGCGCAGCGTCTTCTGCTCCGCAAGGGCAAAGCCATCCTCTCTCATATCGGGAACAGGATTTTCATAAGGGGTATCATAGATCAGCGCCTTCAGCTCCCACAGGTGCCGCTCCAGGGGCACCACACGGATGAGCCGTCCTTCGCTGGCCAGCACCCGGGCAAACTCCGCCCCCATAAAGGGGGAAAAAATGTTGAGCACCACATCGGCGCAGCCGTCCTCCAGAGGCATATGGGCGGTACTTGCCGCACAGAGGGTCAGCGCACGGCTCCGCCGGGCCGCCTGAATGAGGGCCTGCTTGGAGATGTCAATGCCCACCGCCTCCGCCGTTCTGCCCAGGCCCTCCAGCGCCTGCAGCACATCCACGGTGTACTTGCCCTCGCCGCAGCCGGCATCCACGATCCGGGTGTGGGACAGCCCCATATCCACTACGCATTGAGCGACCGCCTGGGCCAGCGGGTCGTAATATCCCTTGTCCAGAAACTCCGTGCGGGCCTTGACCATCAGCTTGTCGTCCCCGTGGCGTTTCCCTCCCGCCGTGGGCGGCAGCAGGTTCACATACCCGCTTTTGGCACGGTCAAAGCTGTGCCCTTTTTCACAGCGGTACGCCCTCTCCTGCGCAGTCAGCGGCTGAGCACATACCGGGCAGGTCAATCGCATCATCTCACTCCCCCCTGACAGCCGCGCATTCCGCCTCAAACAGCAGCTTGCCCGCCACCGCATCCACCGCGGCAGCCAGCACAGGGTCGCAGTTCTTCTCCCCCGCCTTACCCTGCAGACGGCACTCCAGCTGGGTGCAGAACAGGTCATAGCCCCGGTCCGCCTCCATCCCTTCCTTCATCCGGTCCAGCACGAACTTGATCTCCGCCACCGACAGCACCCGCTTGAGCACCGTGATGAGAATGAGCTGGGCCAGATGCTCCCGGGCGTACTTCTTCTTCTCCGACGGCGAGAGCACCTTCTGCTTCACATAGTTGTTCACCATGGTGGAGGTGAGCACCTGAGCGTCATCGGGGAACAGCTGCCGCAGCGCCTGCTCCACCACCAGAAGCACCTGATCCATGTACAGCCCCAGGTCGGGCAGCTCCTCCCACCGGGGACAGCGGTATCCCGCGAAATCATATTTGGCCATATGGCACCTCCGGAAATCATGTTTTTCCCTATTGTATCACAGCCCGGAAAAATTCGCAACATGGGTATTGACTTTCTGTGCTGTTGGTCGTAAAATAATGTTACATGGTTTTCAATACTATATTACGCGATTTCGAGGGTGATCTCTATGATGAATTTTGCCGACATCTGCATCTACGGTGACTCGCTGATGAAGGGCACCATCCCCGTCCAAAGCCGCTACAAGTTCACCATCGGGGAATATCTGGACCGTCTCACCCAGCGGCTTCCCCTGAAGATCGTCAACCGCGCCAAATTCGGCGCCTATGTGAGCAAAGGCGAGTCTATGCTGAGGCAGGATCTGGAGCGCAGCAACACCGCCCGGTACACTCTGCTGGAATACGGCGGAAACGACTGCAACTTCGACTGGGCGGCCATCTCCGCCGATCCCGATGGGGAGCACCGGCCCAAAACTCCTCTGGACGCCTTCCTCCGCACCCTGGAGGGCATGGCGGACGCTCTGCTGGAGGCGGGCTCCCAGCCCGTTCTCATGACCCTGCCCCCCATTGACGCGGAAAAATATCTGGACAGCATCTGCGCCGACGCGCGCTGCGACCGCCGGAACATCCTCCATTGGCTGGGCGACGCCAATATGATCTACCGCTATCACGAGCTGTACTCCTCCTCCATCGAGAAGCTGGCCATTCGCCGGGGACTGCCCATCGTGGATGTGCGCACCCGCTTTCTGGATAAGCACAACTACCGCAGCCTCATCTCCGAGGACGGCATCCACCCCTCCCAGAGCGGCTATGACATCATGTACTCCGCCTTTAACGAGCTGCTCTCCACCCTCGCCATCCCCCGGATCGCATAAAGGAAAACAGCTTTACGCCCCATCTGCCGGAACGTCTCCGACAGATGGGGCGTTTGTTTTTACAGTATCGTCCCGGCTGCCAGCAGCAGCAAGGTCACCACTGCCAGCCAGAGGAGCAGCTTCCACGAGAACCTTAGCCACCGATCGTAGGGCACATGCCCGATGGCCAGTCCGCCCATGACCACAGCGCTGGTGGGCGTGATGAGATTGACCAGTCCCGACGCGGACTGAAAGGCGGTGACCACCAGCTCTCTGGCCACCCCGGCGAAGTCGGCCAGGGGCGCCATGATGGGCATGGACAGGGTGGCAAGTCCCGAGGAGGAGGGTATGAGGAACGAGAGGGGCAGATAGAGCAGATAGACCATCAGGGTAAAGAGCAGCGATCCCGCCCCCGTGAGGGCTTTCTCCCCCAGGCTGAGCACGGTGTCCGTGATATTCCCGCTGTTCATCACCACCGTGATGCCCCGGGAAATACCGATGATGAAGGCCACCCCCAGCAGATCCTCCGCTCCGCCCACAAAGCCCTCCACGATCTCCCCCTCCGACTGGCGGCAAAGAAGCCCGGTGAGGATGGCAGCGCCCAGAAACAGAGCCGCCAGCTCCGGGAACCACCAGCCCAGCGTGGGCAGCGGCAGACCCATCTCGTCAAAGGGGATGACCGAATACACCATGACGAGGAATGTGGCGGCAAACAGAGCCAGGGCCACCTTTCTCCGGGCAGTGAGGGGCACATCCTCCGCCTCATGGGCAACGATGAAGTGGCGGAGATACTCCTCCCGGAGGTCGGCGGTGAGGGAGCGGCCGGGTTCGGCCTTCACCCTGCGGGCATAGGCCAGCACATACCAGATGGTGAGCCCCAGCAGCACCAGCAGGATCACCACCCGCAGCAACAGTCCGCTGCCCAGCGAGACCCCGGCAAAGCCGGAGGCGATGCCGGTGGCGAAGGGGTTGACGGTGGAGCCCAGCGTCCCCACCCCCGCCCCCAGCAGGATCACCGAAACGGCGGTGACATTGTCATACCCCGCCGCCAGCATAACGGGCAGCACCAGCGGATAAAAGGCAATGGTCTCCTCCGCCATGCCGAAGGTGGTGCCGCCGAGGGTGAACACGCACATGAGGATGGGGATGAGCAGCCCCTCCCGCCCCTTCAGCTTTCGGATCAGGGCTGAGATGCCCGCGTCAATGGCGCCGGTCTTGGAGATGACCCCCAGAAATCCGCCCACGGCGAGGATAAATCCGGCGATGTCGATGCCCTCATAAAACCCCTGCACGGGAGCGGACACCAGCGAAGTGAGGCCCTGGGCGGACTGCTCCACCCGGTGATAGCTCCCTGCGATGGGACGCCCGTCCTCCGTGCGGTCATAGCGCCCCGCGGGGATGACCCATGTGAGCAGCACCATCACCAGAACGATGCCCAGCAGAATGGTATAGGCGGTGGGCATATGAAAGCGTTTCATAGCCCGCCTCCTATGCGCGAATGCGGGTCCCGCACTCCCCGGCCAATGCGCGGGTCCCCAAGTCGAGGGAAGTGATGACGGCTCTGCGCCCCGGTGCGGAGCGGACGAACTCCACCGCCGCCTGCACCTTGGGCAGCATGGAGCCCGCCCCAAACTCCCCGGCCTGAGCATACCGCTCCAGTTCATCGGCGGTGACCTCACCCAGATCCACCTGGTCGGGCTTGCCGAAGCGGACGGCCACCGCAGGCACCTCGGTGAGGATCATCAGCACATCCGCCTCCATCTCGATGGCCAGGCGGCAGGCGGCCAGATCCTTGTCGATGACCGCGTCCACCCCTTTCAGGGTGCCGTCCTCCCCCTCGATGACGGGGATGCCGCCCCCTCCGCAGGCGATGGTAACGGTGGTGTCCCACAGAGTCCGAATGGTGCCGATCTCCACGATCCGCCGGGGTCTGGGGGACGCCACCACCCGCCGCCAGCCTCTGCCGGAGTCCTCCTTCACGGTGTAGCCCTTTTCCGCCGCCAGGGCCTGCGCCTGCTCCTTGCTGTAGAAGGGGCCGATGGGCTTGGTGGGGTTTTGAAAGGCGGGGTCGTGGGCGTCCACCACCATCTGAGTCACCACCGTGACCACGGGGATGGCACGGCAGTGGCTGCGCAGGGCTTCCGTCAACGCCTGCTGGAGGTGGTAGCCGATATACCCCTGGCTCATGGCTCCGCACACATCAAAGGGCATGGGCGGCGTCACCTCCGCCGCGGTCTCACTGGCCAACAGGATGCGCCCCACCTGGGGCCCGTTGCCGTGAACGATGGCAAGCTCATAACCATTACAGGACAGCTGCGCCAGGGACTGCGCGGTTTTATGGGCCACCTGAAGCTGGGACTGGGCGGTGGGCGGCAGGGATTTGTCCTCCAGGGCATTCCCCCCCAGGGCCACCACGACCTTCACCGGGCCGCTCATAAGGTGGCCACCAGCACGGCCTTGATGGTGTGCATCCGGTTCTCCGCCTCGTCAAAGACCACGGAGTGCCTGCCCCGGAACACCTCGTCGGTGACCTCCCGGATGTCCACGCCCTTGTCCATCCACTCCTTCGCCAGCCTGGTGTTGAGGTCGTGGAAGGAGGGCAGGCAGTGCATGAACAGCACATCGGGATTGCCCGTTTTGGCCAGCATTTCCCCGTCCACCCGGTAGGGCGCAAGGAGCCTGGCCCGCTCCGGGATGAGCGCTTCCTCGCCCATGGATGCCCAGATGTCGGAGTAGATCACATCCGCGTCCCTGATGTCCCCAATGTCATCGGAGAGCTTGAGGGACGCCCCGGTCTTTTCCGCCTCCTTCTGACTTGCGGCAAGGATATCGGGGTCTGCACCCTGAATGAGCTCCCGGGGACCGTAACCCACAAAGCGCATCCCCATCTTGGCGCAGCCAAAGAGCCATGCGTAACACATATTGTTTCTCACATCGCCTACAAATACCACCTTGCAGTCCTTCAGGGGCTTGTGGATGTGCTCCTCCATGGTCATCATATCCGCCAGGATCTGGGTGGGGTGGTCAAGGTCGGTGAGGCCGTTCCATACGGGGACGCCGGAGTGCTTTGCCAGATCCAGCACCACCTGCTGGTCGAAGCCGCGGTATTCGATGCCGTCAAAAAAGCGCCCCAGCACCTTGGCGGTGTCCTCCAGGGACTCCTTTTTGCCCATCTGGGAGGAACCGGGGTCCAGATAGGTGACCCCGCAGCCCTCATCCCGGGCCGCCACCTCAAAGGAGCAGCGGGTGCGGGTGGAGGTTTTTTCAAAGAGCAGAACGAGGTTTTTCCCCTTCAGCGCCTTTCCGTGAAGGCCCATGCGCTTTTTCCGCTTCAGGTCATGGGACAGGTCCAGCAGATAGCGGATCTCCGCCGGAGTAAGATCCATCAGGGTGAGGAAGGATTTCCCTTTCATATTAACGCCCATAAAGTATTTCTCCTTGTCATTAAATTTTGTCCCGCACCAGAGGCATGGTCATGCATCTGGGGCCGCCCCGTCCCCGGGACAGCTCGCTGCTGGGGATGGTGAGCACCTCCACGCCGTGATCCTCCATCACCCGGTTGGTCACATAGTTCCGGCTGTACGCCACCACCTTGCCGGGGGCGATGCAGAAGGTGTTGGAGCCGTCGTTCCACTGCTCCCGGGCAGCGTCGATGACCGAGCCGCCGCCGCAGGGGATGAGGGTGACCCGCTCCAGATCCAGATGCTCCCGCAGCAGTTCCTCCAGGCTCTCCCGCTCCTCGGTGATGTGAAGGTGTCCCCCTTCCCCCATCTCCAGCACGAAGACCCGCAGGCCCGCCGTGATCTCCGGATGCATGGTGAACTTGTCGTAGTCCACCATGGTGAACACCGTGTCCAGATGCATAAATGCCCGGCTTTTGGGAATATCAATGGCCAGCACCCGCTGAAAGCCCGCCTCGGGAGTGAGCAGCTTTTTGGCCAGGTCCTCAATGGCCCAGGGCTGGGTGCGCTGGGAGATGCCCACGGCCACCACTCTGTCGCTGAGCACCAGCACGTCGCCCCCCTCCACCGTGGAGTGGCCGGTGCGGTCATACCAGACGGGGGTGCCCTGATAGGTGGGATGATACCGGAAGATATACTTGGCAAACAGCGTCTCCCGTCCGCGGGTCACGGTGTGCATCCGGTGGATGGACACGCCGTTTCCGATGGCGGCAAAGGGGTCCCGGGTGAAATAGAGGTTGGGGATGGGGTCGAGGACGAAGGGATAGTAGTCGTCCAGATAATCGGTGAGGTTCTTCTTTCCGTACCCCCGCACCTCCGCCTTGCGCACACCGGCCATCATCTTCTCCACCATGTTGCGGGTGGACATGGACAGGAAGTAGTCCTCCATCATGGCGATGCGCTTTTCGCCCCAGATACCGGCCTCGGTGATATACTCCCGCACAAACTGAGCCTTGATCTCCGGGTCCCGGAGGGACTCCGCCGTCAGGTCGGTGAGGTAGACCACCTCCGCTCCGTTTTTCCGCAGCAGGTCGCAGAAGGCGTCGTGCTCCTCCTGGGCGATCTTCAGATAGGGTATGTCGTCAAAGAGCAGCCGCTGGATATATTCGGGCATCAGGTTTTCCAGTTCCTGTCCCGGACGGTGGAGCAGCACCCGTTTCAGCGGCCCGATCTCGCTTCTGATATCAATGGCAGGCTGGGTCATGCCGTCACTCCTTTCTTGCTGCGGTTACTATTTCCTGTCAGAAGCTGATTTATGCAAAAAAGCTCCGCCTCGTAAATCCGAGGCGGAGCTGAGACTGTCGAAAAAGCCGAATTAACATGCGCGAAGCGCAAGAGCCTCGCAGAGTTCCGTCATCCGAAGATGACGGAATAAAATGAAATCCGTTTTTTCTGAGGACATG
>JAQXJQ010000100.1 GCA_029009035.1 Oscillospiraceae bacterium
ACATCTGGTATTTCAAGGGCATCCCCTCCCGCATGGGTCTGCTGCTGGACATCAGCCCCCGCATCCTGGAGAAGGTGCTGTATTTCGCCGCCTATATCGTCATCGACCCCGGCTTTGCCCCCCTGTCCAAGAATCAGATCCTGTCTGAGAAGGAATACCGGGACATGCGGGAGAAGTATGAGGACGACTTTGACGCCGGCATGGGCGCCGAGGCCGTGAAGAAGCTGCTTCAGCAGATTGACCTGGAGGAGCTGTCCAAGTCCCTGCGCGCCGAGCTGAAGACCGCTTCCGGCCAGAAGAAGACCAAGATCGTCAAGCGTTTGGAAGTGGTGGACGCCTTCCTCCAGTCCGGCAACAAGCCCGAGTGGATGATCATCGACGTGCTGCCTGTGCTGCCCGCTGATCTGCGCCCCATGGTCCAGCTGGACGGCGGCCGGTTCGCCACCTCCGACCTGAACGATCTGTACCGCCGGGTCATCAACCGCAACAACCGTCTCAAGCGCCTCATCCAGCTCAACGCCCCCGACATCATTGTCCGCAATGAGAAGCGCATGCTGCAGGAGGCTGTGGACGCCCTGATCGACAACGGCCGCCGCGGCCGCGCCGTCACCGGCGCCAACAACCGCGCGCTGAAGTCTCTGTCCGACTTCCTGAAGGGCAAGCAGGGCCGCTTCCGCCAGAACCTGCTGGGCAAGCGTGTCGACTACTCCGGCCGTTCCGTCATCGTGGTCGGACCCGAGCTGAAGATCTATCAGTGCGGCGTGCCCAAGGAGATGGCCATTGAGCTGTTCCGTCCCTTCGTCATGAAGAAGCTGGTGGAGGACGGCCACGCCAACAACATCAAGTCCGCCAAGAAGATGGTGGATAAGGCTTCTCCCGCCGTGTGGGACGCCCTGGAGTTCGTCATCAAGGAGCACCCCGTGATGCTCAACCGCGCCCCCACCCTGCACCGCCTGGGTATCCAGGCCTTCGAGCCTGTGCTGGTGGAAGGCCGCGCCATGAAGCTGCATCCCCTGGTGTGTACCGCCTTCAACGCCGACTTCGACGGCGACCAGATGGCAATCCACGTCCCCCTGTCCGCCGAGGCCCAGGCTGAGGCCCGCATCCTGATGCTGGCCGCCAACAACCTGCTGCGTCCCGCCGACGGCGGCCCCGTCACCGGCCCCACTCAGGACATGGTGCTGGGTTCCTACTACCTGACCTACGAGCGCGATCCCCAGTACGACCCCAACTGCGCCTACGAGACCACCGATGAGGCCGCCAAGGCGCTGACCGACGGTGCCGTGGCCGCCAATGACCGCATCTGGGTGAAGGACGCCGAGACTGAGCGCTGGTACCGCACCACCCCCGCCCTGTGCGCCGAGGCGGTGGACGGCAAGGCCCGCGAGGTCTACAGCTGCTTCGACGGCGACGGCGAGGCCCGCCTGGCCTATGACGAGGGCGAGCTGGACCTGCACGAGCCCATCATGGTCCGCCGCTGCGTGGAAGTGGACGGCGAGAAGCGCTACCGCATGGTGCGCACCACCGTGGGCCGCCTGATCTTCAACGAGGGCATTCCCCAGGATCTGGGCTTCGTGGACCGCGACGACCCCGTGGAGATGTTCGAGCCCGAGATCAACTTCATGTGCGGCAAGAAGCAGCTGGGCAAGATCATCGACAAGTGCATCACCAAGCACGGCTTCACCGTGTCCGCCGGCGTGCTGGACACCATCAAGGCCCGGGGCTACAAGTTCTCCACCCGCGGCTCTCTGACCGTCGCCATTGCCGATATGACCGTTCCTCCCCAGAAGTACGAGCTGATCGCCGCCACCGAGAAGGAAGTCGTCAAGATCGAGAACCAGTACAAGCGCGGCTTCCTCACCAACGACGAGCGTTACCGCCTGGTTGTCTCCGCCTGGGAGAAGACCACCGCCGATGTGTCCGACGCCCTGCAGAAGGGCATGGACCGCTACAACCCCATCTTCATGATGGCGGACTCCGGCGCCCGTGGTTCTCAGGCTCAGATCCGTCAGCTGGCCGGTATGCGCGGCCTGATGGCCGACACCTCCGGCCGTACCATCGAGATCCCCATCAAGTCCAACTTCCGTGAGGGTCTGTCCGTGCTGGAGTACTTCATCTCCTCCCGAGGCGCCCGAAAGGGCATGGCAGATACCGCTCTGCGTACCGCGGACTCCGGTTATCTGACCCGCCGTCTGGTGGACGTCTCTCAGCAGGTCATCATCCGCGAGGAGGACTGCCACACCACCGACGGTATCACCATTTCCGAGATCAGCGAGAACGGCCAGGTCATCGAGACCCTGCAGGAGCGCCTGAAGGGCCGCTACCTGGTGGAGGATTTCGTGGATCACGCCACCGGCGAGGTCCTGGTGAGCCGCGACCAGCTGGTGGACGGCAACCTGGCCAAGTTCATCGAGCAGAAGCTGCAGGAGAAGGCCGCCGCTGAGGGCGAGCCTGACCGCAAGGTCTCCATCCGTGTCCGCTCCGTGCTCACCTGTGAGGCCCGCACCGGCGTTTGCGCCAAGTGCTACGGCATGAACATGGCCTTCGGCGAGCCTGTGGGCCAGGGCGAGGCTGTGGGTATCATTGCCGCTCAGTCCATCGGTGAGCCCGGCACTCAGCTGACCATGCGTACCTTCCACACCGGCGGCGTTGCCGGCGGCGATATCACCCAGGGTCTTCCCCGTGTTGAGGAGCTGTTCGAGGCCCGCAAGCCCAAGAAGATGGCCCAGCTGGCCGAGATCTCCGGCGTTGTCACCCTGGAGGAGACCAAGCGCGCCACCCTGTGCAATGTCACCATCACTGCCGACGACGGCGAGGTGGTCAGCTACGCCATCCCCTACAGCGCCGGGATCCGCGTGAAGAACGGCGACTATGTCCAGAAGGGCGTGGAGCTGACCGACGGTGCTCTGTCTCCCCACGATGTTCTGCGTATCCGCGGCGTGGACGCTGTCCACAACTATCTGATCCAGGAAGTTCAGAAGCCCTACCGCCAGCAGGGCGTTGACATCAATGACAAGCACATTGAGGTCATTGCCAGCCAGATGATGCGCAAGGTCCGCGTGGAGGAGGCCGGTGACTCTCAGCTGCTCTCCGGTTCCACCATCGACATCATCGAGTTTAAGGACGCCTGCAAGGCCGTTCAGGCCCGCATTGATGCCGGCGAAAAGAACGAGGAGGGCGAGGAGCTTCGCCTGCCCACCTGCACCCGCCTGCTGCTGGGTATCACCAAGGCCTCTCTGGCTACCGAGTCCTTCCTGTCCGCCGCCTCCTTCCAGGAGACCACCAAGGTGCTCACCGAGGCCGCCATCAAGGGCAAGGTGGACCGCCTGTTGGGTCTGAAGGAGAATGTCATCATCGGTAAGCTGATCCCCGCCGGTTCCGGCCTGGCCGCCTACCGCAAGTATGACGAGATCGAGGACGAGGTCCACGAGGAGGACCGTTACAGCAGCGTCAACGCTGCCGCTGCCGCCGCCAAGGCCCGGAACGAGGACTTCCCCGAGACCGCCGAGGATGACGACGAGGTCGTTGTGGACGAGGACGAGGTCCTCTCCGTCTCCATCGACGAGTGATCCTTAAATCAAGGGGGCTGTTGCAGAATACTTTGTTCTGCAGCAGCCCCTTCTGTTTGTCTCCGATCGGTATCCCCTTTTTAGAGCCACGGGCATAGCCCGGGGCTGCCGTTTTTCGTGGGGCGCGACGACTCGGCGCGCCCCTTGGCTCTCCCTCCGGGAGAGCTGTCAGCGTGCGAGGAACGAGCCGCTGACTGAGAGGGCTAATTTGTACCCTCTCCGTCAAAAATCGAAGATTTTTGACACCTCTCCCATAGGGAGAGGCAAGGCGGCTGCACCCCACAATGATTGCCGCATCAACGCAAAAGCCCGCTGCAGAGTGAACGTTCTGCAACGGGCCCATTGTTTTTTCCTTGACTCGTTTTGCAACGAGTCCTGTTTTTCAGAGCAGCGCAAGAAGGGTATCCACATCTTCCCCCCGGGGGGCCCAGCTGGTGGCAAACCGCACCGCGGTGCGCTCCCCGTCCACCGGCTCCCAGATGCTGAATTTCACCTGAGCGCCAAGCCGCTCCATCTGCTCCCTGTTCAGGATGACAAACTGCTGATTGGTGGGAGAGTCCAGCAGGAAGGGGTAGCCCTTGGCGGCAAAGCCCGCCTTCAGCTTTTGGGCCATGGCAATGGCATGGGCGCTGATGGAGAAGTAAAGCCCGTCGGTAAAGAGGGCGTCGAACTGCACCCCCAGCAGGCGGCCCTTGGCCACCATCGCCCCCCGCTGCTTCACCATGGTGACAAAGTGTCGGGGCGCGTTCCCCCGGGGGAATACCACAGCCTCGCCGCACAGCGCGCCCACCTTGGTCCCGCCGATGTAGAACACATCGCACACCTCGCTGAGGAAGGGCAGGTCCACATCGGTGCCGGGACTCATCAGGCCGTAGCCCAGCCGGGCTCCGTCCAGAAACAGGGGGATCTCAAACCGGCGGCAGACACGGGAGATGTCGGTCAGCTCCCCCCGGGTGTAAAGGGTTCCGTACTCCGTGGGGTGGGAGATGTACACCATGCCGGGGAACACCATGTGCTCATGGGTGCCGTCCGCCCGGAAGGCCTCCAGATAGGCCTCCAGCTCGCGGGCGCAGATCTTGCCCTCGTGCTGGGGGATGGTCAGCACCTTGTGGCCGGTGTACTCCACGGCCCCCGCCTCATGGACGTTGATATGGCCGGTCTCAGCGGCAACGACACCCTCGTAGGGGTTCAGCACCGTGCCGATGACCAGGGCGTTGGTCTGGGTGCCCCCCACCACGAAGCGGATGTCCGCATGGGGCGCATGGCAGGCATTTCGGATCTTCTCCTTGGCGGCCTCGGAATAGGCGTCGTTTCCGTAACCGGGCTGCTGCACCAGATTGGTGGCAAACAGATGCTGCAAAACAGCAGGGTGTGCGCCCTCGGCGTAGTCGTTTTCAAAAGAGATCATAAATCGCTCCTTGGGAAATTACACATTGAAGCGGAAGAGGATGATGTCGCCGTCCTTGACCACATACTCCTTGCCCTCGGAGCGGATGAGGCCCTTCTCACGGGCGGCAGCCATGGAGCCGCAGGCCTGCAGGTCCTCAAAGGCCACGGTCTCGGCGCGAATGAAGCCCCGCTCGAAGTCGGAGTGGATCTTACCGGCGGCCTGGGGGGCCTTGGTGCCACGGGTGATGGTCCAGGCGCGGCACTCGTCCTCGCCGGCCGTGAGGAAGGAGATGAGGCCCAGCAGAGCGTAGCTGGCCTTGATGAGACGGTCCAGACCGGACTCGGCAATGCCCAGATCCTCCAGGAACATGGCCTTCTCCTCGCCGTCCAGCTCGGCGATCTCGGCCTCCAGCTTGGCGCAGACGGGGATGCACTGAGCCCCCTCCTCGGCAGCGCGGGCGGAGACCAGCTTGTAGTACTCCACGCTGTCGGGGTCGGCAAAGCCGGCCTCGTCCAGATTGGCAGCATAGATGACAGGCTTGAGGGAGAGCAGTTCGGCGGTGCGCAGCAGCTCGGCGTCCTCCTCATCCACCTCGCCGAGGTAGGTGCGGGCGGATTTGCCGTCGTTCAGCCAATCCTTCAGTCCGCTGAACACCTCGGCCTCGTGGAGGTACTTCTTGTCCGCCTTGGCGGCCTTGTTGGCCTTGTCGATGCGGCGCTCCACCATCTCCACGTCGGCCATAATGAGCTCCAGGTCGATGGTCTCGATATCGCCCATGGGGTCAACGGGAACGTTGGTGCTGGCGTCGGCCACCACATGCATGATGTTCTCATCGTCAAAGCAGCGCACCACATGGACAATGGCGGCGCACTCACGGATATTGGCCAGGAACTTGTTGCCCAGGCCGGCGCCCCGGGAGGCGCCCTTCACCAGGCCGGCAATGTCCACGAACTCCACCACGGCGGGGGTGGTCTTCTTGGGCTTGTAGAAGTCGCTCAGCCAGTCCAGACGGCTGTCGGGAACGGTGACCACGCCCACATTGGGGTCAATGGTGCAGAAGGGGTAGTTGGCGCTCTCCGCGCCGGCGTTGGTAATGGCATTGAACAGGGTGCTCTTGCCCACATTGGGCAGGCCCACGATACCTAATTTCATATTGAAGATCCTTTCCGTTTTGGTTAAATGGCAATTCTATCTAATTGAAAAATTATATCGGAAAACGCAGGGAAATACAAGCCTAAACCCCTTCTATTTTTGACATTCTGTGCTATACTTGTTTCAAAAACGGGAAAGGACCGATCTCCATGAAAAAACTCAGCCGTTCCTTGCTTCCGGCGCTGCTCTGTCTGGCCCTGCTGTGCGCCTGCGGCGGCAAAGCGCCCGCCCCTTCCCCCAGCTCCGTCCCGGAGCCTTCCCCCTCCGTGGAGCCCTCCCCCTCTGCGGAGCCCTCCCCCTCTGCGGAGCCAACGCTCCCCATCAGCGGCCCCCTGTTCCTCTACTTCTCCAGCGGCGTCGGCGCTTGGGACACCGAGCTGGTTCTGGAGCCTGACGGCACCTTCTCCGGCACCTACAGCGACATGGATATGGGCACCACCGGCGAGGGCTACCCCAACGGAACCATGTACATCAACCGCTTTGAGGGCCGATTTACCTGCATCCGCCAGTTGGATGAGTACAGCTACGCCCTGACCCTTGCCGAACTCACCTCCGACTATGAGGAGGGAAAAAGCCGGATCGAGGACGGCATTTGCTATGTCTCCTCCGTTCCCTACGGCCTGGAGAAGGGCAGCGAGTTCGTTTTCTACCTGCCCGACACCCCCACAGCCGGGCTGAACGAGGACTTCCTCAGCTGGTGGCCCAGCCGCTATTCTGACCCCGTCCCCGAAACGCTGAGGCTGTCTGCCCTGTACAATGTGGAGACGGGCTACGGCTTTTTCGGCTGAGTTCCCCGCTCAGTGCAAAAGCCCACCCGGTGCCCTTTGGCACAGGGTGGGCTTTGAGACTTTCAAACACACTTTTCTTACCGATGTAATGGGAGGACAGAGCGTTGGCTCTGTCCTCCCTTTGTAGTTCAGATAATGCAGCGGTCTTACTTCATCAGACGCACATAGTAGAAGATGTACAGCCCGGAGTCATACATCAGAACGGTGCCGTCCTCCTGGGTCTTGACATACCACACATCGCTGCTGGGGCCGCTCAGGGTGATGACATGGTCAGCGGTGTCATCGGCAGTGTGAGGCTCCACCTTGATGTTCCACACGCCCTGAGACACGCCGCCGACGGTGTACTCCAGGGTATTATCGGTGATGATGTACTTGCTGTCCTTCACCTCGGTGTAGGAGGTAAAGTCATAGAGGCACCAGGCGTACAGGTCATAGGTGCCCACATAGGGGTGAGCGGCCTTGACGGGCTCCTCGGAGGGAGCGGGAGTGGGCTCCTCAGAGGGAGCGGGAGAAGGCTCCTCGGAGGGAGCGGGGGTGGGCTCCTCAGAGGGAGCGGGGGTGGGCTTCTCAGCGGGAGCGGGAGTGGGCTCCTCAGAGGGAGCGGGAGTGGGCTCTTTAGAGGGAGCGGCGGAGGGCTCAGCGGAGGGAGCGGTGGAGGGCTTCTCGGAGGGGGCGGGGGTCTCCTCGCCATTGTACGCAGTCACATAGTAGAAAACATAGGTACCGACGCTGTAGAAGGACAGGGTGCCGTCCTCCGCGGTCTTGGCGTACCACACATCCTCGCTGGGGCCGCTCAGGGTGATAATGGCGTCACCCAGGCCGTCGTCAGCAGTGTAGGGATCAAATCTGATGTTCCACACGCCCTGGGACACGCCGTCAATGGTGTAGTCCAGGGTGGTCTCGGTAAGGATGTACTTATGACCGGCGATCTCGGTGTACATGGAGCCGTCATACAGGTCCCAGGCGTAGAAGTCATAGGTTCCGGCATACTTCTTTGCAAGGGCCGCATCGGAGGGAGCGGGCTCATTGGAGGGTGCGGGCTCCTCGGAGGGAGCGGCAGAGGGCTCCTCGGAGGGGGAGGCGGAGGGCTCGGGGGAGTCGGAAGGCTCCACAGAGGCAGAGGGCTGCGGGTCCCCAGCTTTCTTACAGGCGGCCAT
>JAQXJQ010000101.1 GCA_029009035.1 Oscillospiraceae bacterium
AGCGGAAAGCCTCCCCCGTGTAAGGGGAGGTGGCCGAGCGCAGCGAGGACGGAGGGGTTGTTTTTACCCTACTGCCCTTTCCTCGCGGCATAGCCGCTGCGGGGGCGGCAGCCCTTAAGCGACTCTTTGGTGACTTTCTGGGCAGAAAGTCACCCGTCGGAGACAAACAGAAGAGGCTGTTGCAGAAGGAACATTCTGCAACAGCCCCGTGTCATTACAGGGTCATGGTCATGCCGTCTCCGTCTTCGGAGAGGCCGTCCTTCTTCAGCATATTCTCCAGCACCTGCACATCGGAGCTGATGTCCATGGCGTCGTCGTGGAAGAGCTTGTCGAGCTGCTTCTCAAACCCCGCCACCACCTGGTCCATCATGCCCTCGATGCGGGCCTTGGCGGCGGAGATGTTCTCCCCCTCGATGCCCTGGGCGTCCAGCTGGGCATAGGCCCGGAGGATCTTCAGGGTGGTGGGCAGGTAGTAGTTCAGGAAGGAGCGCAGCTGGCTGTCCCGGTTGGGGTGGGTCTTCTGGTAGGCCAGGATCTTGGCGGTGATCTCCTCAATGCGGCGGATCTTCGCGGTCATGACCTCGTCGGGGATCTGGTCGTTGACCTGGCGGATCTCCCACAGGATATCGTTTTCGGTGCGGGCGTCCTGATTGGCCTCGGTCTGCGCAGTCTTTTCCGGCTCGGGGGCCTTGGCGCCCATCTCGGTGAGGAAGAGCTTGCCGGAGGCCAGATCCAGATAGCCCGTGGGCAGGATGCCCTTGGCGAGCATCTTCCGCAGGTCCTTGCACAGCTTCTTCACCGGCACGTCAAAGGCGGCAGCCATGTGGGCCAGGTTGACCTCCCGGTTGGCGCCGATATAGCCCAGATAGCCCAGATAGCGCTCCTGCGCCCTGCGGGAGGAGACGCCGGAGAACAGCATACCCAGTCCGCCGCAGAAGAAGAGCAGCAGCACCAGCAGGCCGCTCAGCTCATCGGCAAAGAAGTAGCCATGGAACAGACTGGAGAGGAATTCCGACGCCACAACGGGCAGGGGAATGGCGAAAATGCCCGCCACGATGGCGCCGGCGATGATGAGGCCCAGCCCGGGCTTCTTCTCCCGCTTCTGCTTGGCGTTTACCTCGGGATCGTAGCTGTGGGAGGGAGCGGACGCCTGCTTCCCCTTCCCGGCGCCGGCGGTCCGGGTCTTGGTCACGGAGCTGCGCACCTCGCTGCGCACGGTGTTGGCCGTGGTGTTCACCTCCTGGCGGAAGCGCTCCTTATCCTGCTTGCTCATGCTGGTCAGCTTTTTCACCAGCAGGATGACAGCGGGAACATAAAACACCCCGGTAAAGGTACCCAGAATAAAGAACATGACAATGGCGGCCCAGCTGACGCCGTCGTTGTTCTTTTTGGGGGGCGTGCCCCTGCCGTGGGGATTGCTGTTGTTGCTGTATTGCCAGCCCTGACCGGAGGAATTTCTCCCTCCGTTGGGGGTATAATGATCGGAAGCCATAGACTGATCCATTCCTTTCCCGTTTCGGCCTGCCCTCCGGGCATAGATATCATAATACTATATTATATATGTTTCCGCGGGCGGTGTAAATAAAGAAAACAGAAAGTTTTGATGAATACCGCCAAAATCCCCGCTTTGGAAAGAAATGTAACCATTCTGTAACTGGCTTTTCACATAATGTACCTTGCCACTTGATAAAACGGATGATACAATACATTCTGAGTCAGAATTTTTTCCGGAGGTTTAACAACATGGAACATTCCGTTTCCAACCGCAAAAGGGTGCCCGCTCCCGTGATCGCGGTGATCGCGGCCGTGGCCATCATCGCCCTGCTTGCAGGCGGCTATTGCGGCATATGCAAGTGGGTGCAGGGCAACGCTCGCCTGCTGCCCAATACCATTGCCGTCGATCAGGAAAACAACAACGCCCTGGATCTGGGCAAGCTGACCGCCGGTGAGGCCCACCGGCTTCTGGACCGCTACATAGACGAGGGACTGGCCCGCCGTGAGGTGATCATCCGCTACGGCGACGGCCTGAGCGAACGGCTGGACGGCAGCTTTCTGGAGGCCGACCCCCTCGCCGCCGTAGAGTACGCCCTGCAGGCCAAGCAGGCCGTCCCCTTCCTGCAGCTGGGCGCACGCTGGATGGGCCTGTCCCGGCAGACCATTGAGGTATACCCCGCCGCCGCCGTCCTCACCGAGGCGGGCGAGGCGGAGGCCCGGCGCATCGCCGACCACATCGCCGAGGCGCTGTACATCGCCCCCGCCCCCGCCGTCTGGGAGAAGGATGAGACCGGCGAGAACCTGTCCGTCACCCTGGGCACCGACGGCCGGCATCTGGACGCCGAGGCCCTGGCGGACGCGCTGAAGACCGCCCTGCTCAGCGGCAGCGGAGAGATCACCGCCCAGAGCGCCGCCATCCCCGTGGAGCGTCCCACCGCCCAGCAGCTCTATGACGCCGTCTACACCGCCCCCGTGGACCCCGTGGTGCAGGAGAACGGCAAGCTCTCCCTGCCCGTCATGGGCGTCACGCTGGATGTGCCCGCGGCCCAGGAGATTCTGGACGCCGCCGCCCCCGGCGAGACCTGCGCCATCCCTCTGATCTCCGTCTCCCCCGACTTCTCCTCCTGCTGGGACGCCCTGTTCGGCGATGTGCTGGCGGAGAACTTCAGCTATATGGACGGCGTGGCCTCCCGCAGCTTCAATGTGAACCGCGCCGCCGAATTCTGCAACGAGACGGTGCTCATGCCCGGTGAGGGGTTCTCCTATCTGGGCACCATCGGAGACCCCTCCGTGAAAAACGGCTACCAGACCTCCACCGGCTATCAGGGCGGTCAGACCGTGGATATGGAGGGCGGCGGCGTGTGCCAAATCTCCTCCGCCATCTACTATTGCGTGTTCTACTCCAATCTGGAGGTGGTCAGCCGCGCTGCCCACGCCTTTGTCCCCACCTATGTGCCCAAGGGTCTGGACGCCACGGTGTACTACCCCTCCCTGGACTTCAAGTTCCGCAACAACACCCCCTATCCCATCAAGATCCTCGCCTCCACCCAGGATCGCGGCAGACCCTGGGGCAAGGTCACGGTGCAGATCCTCGGCACCAAGGCCGACGGCAGCTATGTGGTGCCCGAGATCACCGAGCTGTACAGCAAGGAGTGGACCACCATCTATAAGCCCGACGAGCAGATCCCCGCAGGGACCACCAAAGTGAGCGTCACCCCCTACACCGGCTACGGCGTGGATGTGTACCGCTGCGTGTACAGCAGCAGCGGCGCCCTCCTCTCCCGCACCTATGAGGGCCACAGCAAGTACGCCAAGCGGGATAAGGTGATCCTCTTCAACCCGGCGGACGCCGCCAGCCTGGGCCTCTATCCCGACGGAACCCCCCTGCCCACCCCGGAGCCTACGCCCGAGCCCACCCCGGAACCCACTCCGGAGCCCTCTCCGAAGCCCTCTCCGGAACCCTCTCCCGAGCCCACTCCGGAACCCACTCCGGAACCCACCTCGGAGCCCACTCCGGAACCCACCTCGGAACCCTCTCCCGAGCCCTCTCCCGAGCCCACTTCGGAGCCCTCTCCCGAGGCCGTACCGGAGGGAGCGTGAGGAGCCATGTTTGAAGGCTTTTCCCCCCAGACCGTGGAGTTTCTCTGGGGCATCCGCTTCAACAACGAGCGCAGCTGGTTTCTGGAGCACAAGGGCGAGTATCAGCAGCACCTTCTGGAGCCCATGAAGGCCCTGGGCCGGGAGGTGCAGGCTCAGCTTGCCGAGCGTTTCCCCGACGCCGGCCTCAACCTGAAGATCTCCCGCATCTACCGGGACGCCCGCCGCCTCTTCGGCAGAGGGCCGTACAAAGACCACCTCTGGCTCTCCCTCTTTCGCTTCGAGGAGGAAGAAGAGGGCGGCCGCCCGGTGCTCTGGTTTGAGCTGACCCCCGATGGGTTCAGCTACGGCATGGGCTTCTGGTGCGCCAAGTCTGTGACCATGGTCAAGCACCGCGCCCGCATGGAGCGGGACCCCCACAGGCTGCTTCAGCTGGCCCGGGCGCTGAACGACCGGGCGGATTTCGTGCTGGACGGCCCCGATTACATCAAGATGTCCGGCGCCGCCCCCCTCCCCGAGCTGGAGGAGTGGTACCGGAAAAAGTCCCTCACCGTCCTCCATGAGGAGCCGCTGGATGAAGTGCTGTACTCCCATGGGCTGGTGGACCGGCTGGTGGAGGCGTACACCTTCCTCATGCCCTACTACGACTACTTTTCCACCCTGTGGGCGGAACCCGACCCCAGAAAGACAACATAAGAATGGGGCTGCTGCAGAATATTTCTTCTGCAGCAGCCCTTTCTGTTTGTCTCCGAAAGAGTCGCTTAAGCTCTGCCGCACAGCTCAATGGCAAGGATACCCAGCGCCCCAGGATGCCGCGCCTTTTTGAGGCGTGTTGGGCCCCAAAGCCTCCCTTGG
>JAQXJQ010000102.1 GCA_029009035.1 Oscillospiraceae bacterium
GGGGAAGGCCACTTCCTTCAGCGCCACAGCCAAGCGTTCCATTTCCGCCACGGACTGCCTGTAGTCGCGCATATAGTCCTCGGTATCCGGGGTGGAGCTGCTGAAGGTGGGGCCCTTCTTGTCCGCACGAATGGATGTCCAATAGGGATGCTCCAGGGTAATCTCCACGTAAAAACGCTCAAAGGGTTCCGGCAGGTCGATGCTCGGTCTGGAGGTGGTCGGCGTGCGGGGCGCATCCGGGTTCTTTCTCCGCTGCTCCTCTGCCAGACGCTCCAGGCTGCGCTGCATCTCCACCTGCACCCGATACTGATTGATCAGAGGGGCAAGGTTTCTGACCTTTTCGGGCACCTCGCTGGTGTATCGGCGGAAGCCCTGGGCGCTGCCCGCAAACAGAGGATGATCGTCCTCTTTGATGACAAAGGACTTGATTTCGCTGCCCGTGAAGATGGTCCGGTCCAGCGTGGGGCTCAGGCAAAACAGCCGATGATCCCGGTCAAAGACGAAGTCAGCGCCGAAAAAGCCGAAGCTGATGTGTTCGGTGGTCTGAAACTGCCCCTTGAGCAGCTGGTTTTCCCCGCGAAACTGGCGGTATTCCTGGAATTTCTCCATGGTCAGACTCCCCGCCTCGGCAGGGAGATCCACATTGCCATAGCATTCATTACAGATAAGCTGCCCCTCAATCTTCCACGGAAACAGACCGGACACCTTGCCGCCGCAGATGGCGCAGGGTTCTCTCTTTTTGAACAATGCCATTGTATCATTCTCCTCGTTTCAAAAATGCTTACAGGCTTCTTGCAGACGTCGCCTCCATTCGGGGGGCAACGCTGCCGATCTTGCGAAGTTGAAATGCTCATGGGCTTTCTCGTTGCGCCACCATACATTCCCTTACCGTATGCCGCCGCCTCCGCCGCCGGAAGCTCCGCCGCCGCCTCTGAAAGACGCTCTGCCGCCGCTGCCGGAGCTGCGGGCGGCCTGATGGCGATACCGGTCATTCTCGTAGGCGCGAAACAGAATGCCGTTGTAGTACCCGGCATACTGCACATACCGTTCAAACTGGCGGATCTGAGGCAGCGCCTCGGGATACAGCTTCCGGATCTGAGGCGCCACCTTGTCGGCAATCCCCAACAACAGGGCATAAATCATATAATCCTGCCAGATCACCGTTTCCGTTACTCCCCGCTCATATATCAGAGAGAAGTCCAGCAGAAAGCGCTTGAGGCCCAAAATCTCCTCCAGCTGCCGTTTCCCCTCATGGGTCAGATCCTTGGGGCCGCTGCATGCGGTGCCCTTGAAGCAGCCGGTGCGGATCAGTGTCTGCTTCGCCTCCCGGACACAGGAGTCTACAAATCTGGTCAGGGGCTTACTGTTTTGGTCGCAGTACCGCTCCAGCTCCTCTGGCTGTAGCACGCCGTCCTCGCCGGCGGCAGCCTCCAGAACGGTGTAGAACGTGTCGTCATATGGATCATCGCTGCGGGGTGGGCGAACCATGCGCAGCGTTACCTGCTTGGGGTCGTCGTGCTCCCCCTCCGGCTCCAGGCTGCCATCGCTGATCAACCGCAGCAGATAGGCGCCCATCAGAGAATCCTCCTTGCACAGGCCGCAGCTCCGCCCCAGCTCATAGGTCACGTTTAGATTTCCGTCATTGGGAACATCCCGGAAATACTCTACGGCTTTCATCATCTTTTCCGGTTTCTCCTTTCGGAGTTTTTTGACAAGCACCACCACCGCCGGGATGGGCGCGGCGAGCAGCGCCAGAACCAGAACGTTTATGAGAAGATCGCCAACCGTCAGCGCCTCATCCGCCCTGTCCTCCGGTTCGGAATCGGAGGCGTAATCGCTGCCCACAAAGGCACGCTCTTTTACCGTCTCAAAGCTGTCCTCCATAGTGCGCAAGGGGAAAAGGACATCTTTTTCCAGGGACAGCATAATGGTCATATGCTGCTCCCCCTCCAGCGGCGCTTCGCTCCACGCCCGGACGACGCCCTCCTCAAACTGGATCTGCCCGTCAAAACCGAAGCCCCAGATGTCGCAGATTTCGTCAGTCAAAGGTTGCCCATCCTGATTGCGGATGGTCAGCACCACATCGGTGGGGAAAAAGCTCATTTCATCCACAAAGCGGTGGTTGAAGCCGTCCGCATCGGAATAACTTCCCACCAGGTTGTGGAGTACATATTCCATGGTGTAGCGATGGAGCCCATATTCACTGATTCCCCAGCACAGCTCCACGCCCTCGTCGGTCTCCAGAATGCCGCACTTGTTTGCCTTCTCCGCGAAGGAGGCATCCACATCCCAATCCTCCACAAAGGTATATGGGCCGTTCTCATCGGAAACCGAGAAATCGGTGATGGTCAAATAGCCGCTGTCCTTGCAGGCAAGATAGAACTCGGTTCCCTCATCGGTGTCTGCCGTCCAAACCTGGGTGATATGGGCGGAGCCATCCGGCCTCAATGCCACATCAATCTCCATCTGCGGCACCTGGTTCGCAGCCACCGCCGCCGGAACCCACATTACCACACAGATGCACACCAGGAAAAAGACAATCCGCTTCCTTTTCATAGGCTTATTTCATACTGGGCATATCCGCTTTGCCCTCCACAGCCTCCAGATAGTCCCGCTGATGGAAGCCCAGCATTCCCGCGATCAGGCTGGTGGGGAACATCCGGAGGGTGCGGTTCAGCTTGGTGACGGAATCGTTGTAAATCAGGCGGCTGGTGCGCACCATTTTTTCATAGCTGTCCACGGCATTCATGCATTTGAGGTAGTTGTCGTTGGCCTTCAGCTCCGGATATTTTTCCGCCACCATGGAGATGCGGCCCAGGGCCTCAGAAATAACGCCCTCCTGTTTCAGCACATCCTCCGGTGTGGACTTTGCGGTGATGACGCTGCGGCGGGACTTGATGGTTTCGATCAAGGCCTGAGACTCATTGGCGGCATAGCCCTTCGTCAGGTCCAGCAGCGCGATCAGCGCGTCAAAGCGGGAGGAGAGCTGTACGCCGATCTGATTCATGGCATTGTTGATATTTTCGTCCATTGCCGCCAAGGACCGACGGGT
>JAQXJQ010000103.1 GCA_029009035.1 Oscillospiraceae bacterium
CCCGAGAAGCCCCGGAAGGTGCTCATCGTGGGCGGCGGCTGCGGCGGCCTGCAGGCGGCCATTACCGCCGCCGATCGGGGCCATCAGGTCATCCTCTGCGAGAAGGATGGCAAGCTGGGCGGCATCATCAATTTCACCGACCACACCGACCACAAGGTGGACATCCGCAACTTCAAGGATCTGCTGGTGCGGGAGGTCATGAAGCGCCCCGTGGAGGTGCGCCTCAACTGTGAGGTCACCCCCGGGATGATCGCCGAGATCGCTCCCGAGGCCGTCATTCTGGCTGTGGGCTCCGACGATCTGATCCTGCCCATCGAGGGCATTGAGAACGCCGTCACCGCCATGGAGGTCTACGGGAAAGACTTCGCCGGCCTGGGCAAGAGCACCATCGTGCTGGGCGGCGGTCTGGTGGGCTGCGAAGCGGCCGCCGACTACATCGACCGCGGCGTCGAGACCACCATTGTGGAGATGAAGGGCAGCCTGATGCCCGAGACCACCGGATTGTACCGCACCGCCGTCCATGACTTTATCGACAACCACGGCGGCAAGTACGAGGTGAACGCCAAGGTGGTGAAGGTGGGCAAGGACTTCGTGGTGGCCGAGCAGAACGGCAAGGAGATCACCCTGAAGGCCGACTCCGTGGTCAACGCCATGGGCCGCCGCGCCCACAGCACCGAGGCGCTGAAGGCCGCCATCAAGGTCCCCTGCTGGGAGATCGGCGACTGCGTCCGCGCCAGACAGATCGGCGACGCCGTCCGTGAGGGCTGGACCGCTGCAATGGAGATCGTGTGATAAACTGATCACGGCGGGGATCCGAAGGGATCCCCGCCGTTTTGCTGCTATGGAAAGAGGAACCGGGACAGGAGTGGAGATCCTGTCCCGGTTCGTTTTAGTATGATGCAAAGGGGTTTTCGGTGGGGTAGGGGAGGCTCTTGGGCCGGTTCCAGGCGATGTCGGTGACGCCGAGGTATTTCAGAACCTCGAACATGGCCTTGCCGCAGTGGGCGAAAGCCACCGCGCCGTGGTGGGGATAGCGCTTCTGGATCAGCACGTGGCGGTAGAAACGGCCCATCTCCGGGATGGCGAACACGCCGATGCCGCCAAAGCTGCGGGTGGCGACGGGCAGCACCTCGCCCTCGGCCACATAGGCCCGGAGGGTGCCCTCGCTGTCGCACTGCAGGCGGTAGAAGGTGATCTCGCCGGGAGCGATGTCGCCCTCCAGGGTGCCACGGGTGAAGTCGGGCTCGCTGCCGGCCGGCTCCAGCAGGCGGTGCTGGATGAGCTGGTACTTTACACCGCAGCCGGAGCACATCTTGCAGCTGGGGGTGTTGCCGCAGTGGAAGCCCATAAAGGTGTCCTTGATGTCGTAGTCGAACCTGCCGGCGATGTCCTCATCGTAGATGTACTTGGGCACGGAGTTGTTGATGTCCAGCAGGGTCACGGCGTCGCCGGTGACACAGGCGCCGATATACTCACTGAGGGCGCCGTAGATGTCCACCTCGCAGGCCACGGGGATGCCCCGGGCGGCCAGACGGGAGTTCACATAGCAGGGCTCAAAGCCAAACTGCTCCGGGAAGGCAGGCCAGCACTTATCGGCAAAGACCACATACTCTCTGTCACCCTTGTGCTCCTCGGCCCAGTCCAGCAGCGTCAGCTCAAACTGAGCCATCCGCTCCAGAAGATCGGGATAGATCTTGCCGTCCATTTCGCTGCGCATATCGGCAACGACTTCGGGGATCCGCTTGTCCCCGGCGTGGGCCTTGTAGGCCACCAGTAAATCCAGCTCGGAGTTCTCCTCGATCTCCACACCCAGCTCATACAGGCCCTTGATGGGGGCGTTGCAGGCGAAGAAGTCCTGGGGGCGGGGGCCGAAGGTGATGACCTTCAGGTTCTTCACGCCGAGGATGGCCCGGGCGATGGGGACAAACTCCCGGATCATTCCGGCGCACTCCTCTGCGGTGCCCACGGGATACTCGGGGATGTAGGCCTTCAGGCGGCGCATGCCCAGATTGTAGGAGCAGTTGAGCATCCCGCAGTAGGCGTCGCCCCGGCCGTTGATCAAGTCGCCGTCGCCCTCGGCGGCGGCCACATACATGACGGGGCCGTCGAACTTTTTGCACAGCAGGGTCTCGGGGGTCTCCGGGCCGAAGTTGCCCAAAAACACCACCAGGGCGTTGACACCGTGAGCCTTGACATCCGCGATGGCTGCGGAGACATCGGTTTCGTTCTCCACGGTGACAGGGCACTCGTAGAGGCCATCGCCGTAGGCCTCCGCAATATTCTTTCGCCGCTGGGTGGAAAGGGCGATGGGGAAGCAGTCGCGGGAGACTGCGATGATGCCCAGCTTGACTTCGGGAATGTTTTTCATAGCGGGATGCTCCTTCTTATTTCGGAATGGGGGAGGGCCCTTCATGGCGGGGGAAGTTTTGCCGAATTTGCGATATCGCGCTTCCCTCCGCGCTGTCGCCTCCCGGGGGATGGAGATGCCTTCAGTCTACGCCCCGCAGGGAGGTTCGTCCTTGACAATGCTGCGGTTTTGATTAGACTAATTTGCTGTTTTTTCATTTTCGGTTATTTTGCTGTTTTCAGACAGTCCAGTTTTGCCGTTTAAACAGGTTGAAAGCGCCCCCACAGCGACAGACTCTGTTCCCGATCGTAGAAACGCTCCAGGGAATACAGGCTGTGACGGATCTCCCGGTCTTCCCGGCGGGGGTGGGATGCCTGCCGGCTGTATTCCTCCGGCGTCAGGCCTGTCTGCTTCCGGAAGGTGCGGGAGAAATACCGATAGTCGGAAAAGCCGGATTCCTCGCAGACATCCAGCATACGCCGTCTGCCGGAGGCGATCAGCTTGCAGGCGCAGTTGAAGCGCACGGTGGTCACATAATCCTGAAAGCTCTGGTTCAGGGTGTCCTTTACAAAATGGGACAGATGGCTGACCGAGCAGCCCTCCGCCGCGGCGAAGTCGGACAGCCGGAGCTTATGCATGTAGCCCTCGTCCACAAAGCGGATGAGCCGCTTCAGGCGGGCGTTGTTTTTGTCGCGGCTGCTCACCTCTCCGGCGGTCAGAACGCGGTGGGGGACATGGGTGAATATCAGGTGGAGCAGAAGGCTGCTCAGCCCCAGGCACTGCAGCTCATAGCACGGCTCCCGGCGCAGATAGGCTCCGGCCAGTGCCCACAGCGTATCCGTCAGAGACCGGCTGTCCTCCGGGGAAAACCGGGGCCGCAGAAAGGGGTCGTCCACGGTCAGCCGGTCCAGCAGTGGGAACGCCTGACTCAGGTATTGGGGTGATATCTGCAGGCACAGGAAGGTGCAGCTCTCGCCCGCCCGGTGAAACTCGTGGGGCAGGTCGGGGGAAAACAGCATCAGCTCACCCGGTTGGGCCAGATAGCGCTTCTGACCGCAGGTGACGGAGAGGGTATGCTCCAGAATGAGGATCAGCTCCCATTCCGGGTGGACATGGGGGGTACGGTAATCCACGGTGTCAAAGAAAAGGGTGAGACCGCTGATCTGGGGATAGCGGATGATCTCGAACTCGTTCAATGGGGGAACCTCCTTCCGCTGCGGCGTGCTGTGAAGATAGTATACCTTTTTTTGCCCGCTGGGGCAAGAGAGGAGAAAGGTTGAGTATCGCCTGACGCGATTACCGGAAAAAGAAACGATCCGGAGCCAGCAAGACTCCGGATCGTTAGGCGTGACATAGAGAAGTGAAAAGTGAAGGGTGAAAAAGCAATAAAAAATCGGCAACCTTCTACCGAAGATTGCCGATTTTTGGTGGACGGTACAGGACTCGAACCTGTGACCCTCTGCACGTCAAGCAGATGCTCATACCAGCTGAGCTAACCGTCCGTCGTCCGACGACTGTGCCAGTATAACGCATCTATGCAGACTTGTCAAGAAATTTTTTTCCTGTTATACTGAAAAAGCAAAAAAACTTTGAAAGGGGCGACCACCCATGAAATACGCGCTGATCACAGGAGCGTCCAGAGGGATCGGAGCCGCCGCCGCCCTGGAGTTTGCCTCCCGGGGCTGGGGAGTGGCCGTCAACTATTCCGCCGGTGAGGAGGACGCCCTCCGGGTGGCGGAGCAGGTCCGGGCGTACAACGTGCCGGCGATGACGGTGCGCGCCGATGTGTCCGACCGGGGACAGGTGGTAAAAATGGTTGACAGTGTGTTGGATAATTTTTGTCAACTTGACATTTTGGTTTGCAATGCCGGCATCTCAGAGGTGGGCCTGGTCAGTCAAATCGACGAAGCGGGCTGGAGGCGGATTTTCGGGGTGAACGTGGACGGTATGCACTACTGCTGTCAGGCGGTTTTGCCCCATTTCATCCACCGGAAGGCGGGGAGTATCGTCACAGTGTCCTCCATGTGGGGACAGGTGGGCGCCTCCTGCGAGGTGGCCTATTCCGCCACAAAGGGCGCTGTGATCGCCTATACCAAGGCGTTGGCCAAGGAGGTCGGCCCCTCCGGTATCCGCGTAAACTGCGTGGCGCCTGGGGTAATTGCCACCGGGATGAATGCGCACCTCAGCCGGGAGGAGCTGGCTGCGCTGGCCGATGAGACGCCCCTGGGCCGCCTGGGTACGCCGGAGGAGGTCGCCCGCGCCATCGCCTTTCTGGCGGGGGAGGAAGCGTCCTTCCTCACAGGACAGGTGGTGTCCCCCAACGGCGGACTGGTGATTTAAGGGCGGTTTTCGTCAAAATCCATAGATTGGCCGCTGAAACGGGGCTTGCATTGGTGACTTTTGAGGTTGACAATTTTCTGGGCGAAGAATATAATTGTCATCATCTTACAGAGAACGACTTGACTGTAAGCACATGTTAAGCGAAACCCATAAGGAGGAAAACAGAATGAAAATGAAGAAGATCGTTGCCATGCTCATGGCCGGCGCCATGACTCTGGGCCTGATGGCCGGCTGCGGCAGCAAGACCCCCGCTCCCAGCGCCGACCCCGGCAACACCGGCAGCGCCGTTGAGGAGATCGTGGTGGCTCTGATCACCAATACCACCGGCGACTATGCCCAGTACGGTATCCCCGTCCACAACGCCGCTATGCTGTACATCGAGCAGCTCAACGCCCAGGGCGGCATCAACGGCAAGCAGATCAAGGTCCTGGAGTATGATGACAAGGCCGACGGCGTCGAGGCCGTCAATGCCTTCAACAAGGCCTGCGGCCAGAACATCTCCGGCGTCATCGGCTCCGTGCTGACCGGCGCTACCCTGACCCTGGCTGACGCCACCTATGAGAAGGGCGTCGCTCAGATCACCGCTTCCGCCACCGCCGCCGGCGTCACCGTCATCGATCCCGAGGACCCCGATAGTGAGGTGCGCACCAATGTGTTCCGTTCCTGCTTCATCGATCCCTTCCAGGGCGAGAAGATGGCTGACTACGCCGTGAACAAGCTGGGCGCCAAGACCGCCGCTATCCTCCTCGAGAGCGGCTCCGACTACTCCGAGGGCCTGACCGCTGCTTTCGAGGCCAAGGCCGCTGATCTGGGTCTGGAGATCGTCGATAAGGAGGCCTTTGCCACCGGCGACAAGGACTTCAACGCTCAGATGACCAAGATCGCCAACACCAACGCCGATGTGGTGTTCATGCCCATCTACTACGGTGAGGCCGGTCTGGCCATTACCCAGGGCCGTCAGGCGGGTATGAAGTCCGTGGTTATGGGCGGCGACGGTTTCGGCGGCATCAAGGACTACGCCTCCGCCGAGGACCTGGAGGGCAGCGTGTACTGCTCCGGTTACGCTCCTGGCACCGAGTCTGTGGCTCAGTTCGAGAAGGACTATGAGGCCAAGTACGGCGAGCCCGTCCCCAATATGTTTGCTCCTCTGGCCTATGACGCCGCCATGCTGATGTGCAACGCACTGAAGGCTGCCGACGACAAGGGCCTGACCCCCGGCACCGCTGAGTTCCAGGCCGCCGTGGTGGAGGCCATGGCCGCCACCACTGATGTGGTGGGCATCACCGGCACCTACAACTTCGACGCGCAGAACAACCCCATCAAGTCTGCCGCCATCCTGCAGCTGCAGTCCGGCGCTGAGGTGTTCACCGAGCTGTACTAAGCCTTAGCATATCGCATAATGACTTTGAGCTATGCGGGGGAGGCCTCTCTCCCCCGCATAGTTTTCCCTATTGTCAGAAAAGAGAAAGGATGTGACGCAATATGGTCCTGAGTCAGATCATCAACGCTTTGCAGCTGGGTTCCATCTATGCGTTGGTGGCACTGGGATACAGCATGGTGTACGGCATTATCCTTCTGCTGAACTTCGCCCACGGCGACATCATCATGGTGGGCGCGTATATGACATTTTTTGCCGTGACCAATTTCCATCTGCATCCCGTGTTTTCCGTTGTGCTGGCCGTTGTGGTCAGCACCCTGCTGGGCGTTCTCATTGAGAAGCTGGCCTACACGCCTCTGCGCTCCGCACCCCGACTGTCCCTGCTCATTACGGCCATCGGTGTGTCCTTCCTGCTGGAAAACGGCGCCCAGATGCTGTTCGGCGCGGATACCAAGAGCATGGTGCAGACCCCGCTCATCAAGGGCGGCATCAGCATCGGCTCCTCCAGCATCAGTCTGGCCGCCGTCATTACCATTGTGGTCTCCGTGGCGGCCATGCTTTTCCTCACCTTCCTGGTGCAGAAGACCAAGCTGGGCAAGGCGATGCGCGCCGTGTCCGAGGATATGGGCGCAGCTCAGCTTATGGGTATTTCCCTGAATAAGACCATTTCCTTCACCTTTGCCGTTGGCTCCGCCCTGGCCGGTATCGGCGCGGTGCTCCACATCGGCTCCTACTTCCAGGCCAGCCCCATGATGGGTTCCATGCTGGGTCTGAAGGCCTTTGTAGCTGCCGTTCTGGGCGGCATCGGCTCCATCCCCGGCGCCATGATCGGCGGTTTCGCCATCGGTATCGTGGAGACCCTGGTCACCGTGGGCGGTCTGTCCACCTGGAAGGACGGCGTGGTCTTCGCCATCCTCATCGTTGTGCTGCTGGTCAAGCCCACCGGTATTCTGGGCAAGCCGGTCACCGAGAAAGTGTAAGGGGGGAGCGAGCGTGAAAACCAACAACCGTATCCCCATGCCGGTTCGATACCTTATCAATCTGGTCGTGATCGTGGCTGTATGGGGCGTGTTCTTCGCCCTGATGAAAGGCGGCGTGATCACCGATTACTGGTCCGGAATTTTTGTCACCGTGGGCATCAACATCATTCTTGCCGTATCTCTGAACATCTCCACCGGTTATCTGGGGCAGCTCCCTCTGGGTCACGCGGGCTTCATGGCCGTGGGCGCCTATACCGGCGGCATTTTCATGAAAGCTACACCCGTGGGCTCTCTGCTGAAGTCCGGTAATGTGGGCGCAGCCATTCCCTACATCATTATTGCCCTGGTCCTCTCCGGTCTGGTGGCCGGCCTGTTCGGCCTCATCATCGGCATACCCGCGCTGCGTCTGAAGGGTGACTATCTGGCCATCATCACCCTGGGCTTCGGCGAGATCATCCGTGTGGTGCTCACCAATATTGACTCGGTGCTGGGCTTTAAGTTCACCTACGGCGCCTCCGGTCTGAAGCAGGTGCCCAAGATCTCCTCCTTCAATCTGGTGTTTATCTGTGTGGTGCTTACCTGCGTCATCATCCATATGGTCATGAAGTCCCGCCACGGACGCGCCATCCTCTCCATCCGCGAAAATGAGATCGCCTCCGAGAGCTGCGGCATCAAGACCACTTATTATAAGGTGCTGGCCTTTGTGCTCTCTGCTTTCTTCGCCGGGGTGGCCGGCTGCCTGTATGCCGGCTATCTGGGCTCCGTGTTCCCCTCTACCTTCAAGTTTATGAAGTCCATTGAGATCCTGGTCATGGTGGTTCTGGGCGGCATGGGCTCTATGATGGGCTCCGTGGTGGCCGCCACCGTGCTCACCGTGGTCAGCGAACTGCTGCGCTCCGTGGGCGATATGCGTATGGTCATCTACTCGCTGCTGCTGGTGGTGATGATGATCTTCCGTCCCAAGGGACTGATGGGCAGCTATGATTTCTCCCTCAGCCGTTGGCTGGAGAAGCTGGTCGCCCTCATCGCTCCCCGCAAGGGGGAGGCAAAGACCGAGAAGGGAGGTGCCGAACAATGAGCAATGTGACTGAGCGTCCGAAAACAAAGCTGGTTCCCGTGCCTTCCCACAGCGTCATCCCTGAGCGCGACGCCGACAAGCGCCCCATTCTGGAGTGCAGCCACCTGGGCATTGACTTCGGCGGTTTGAAGGCCGTGGACGACTTCAACCTGACCATCGGCCGCACCGAGATCGCCGGGCTTATCGGCCCCAACGGCGCCGGCAAGACCACGGTCTTTAACCTGCTGACCAAGGTGTATCAGCCTACCCGCGGCACCATCCTGCTGGACGGTATGGATACCTCCGGCAAGACCACCGCCCAGATCAACCGCATGGGCATCGCCCGTACCTTCCAGAACATCCGCCTGTTTTCCAAGCTCTCTGTGCTGGACAATGTGCTCATTGGCCTGCACAACGAGATGGATTATAACCTTGCCGGCGCCATCCTCCGTCTGCCCACCTACTGGCGGGGGGAGCGTATCGCCCGCAGGCGCGCGCTGGAGCTGCTGTCCATCTTCGATATGCAGGATCTGGCGGATCACGAGGCCGGGTCCCTGCCTTACGGCGCCCAGCGCCGGCTGGAGATCGTCCGCGCGCTGGCCACCAATCCCTCTCTGCTGCTGCTGGATGAGCCTGCTGCCGGCATGAACCCCTCCGAGACCGCGGAGCTGATGGAGAACATCGTGAAGATCCGCGACACCTTCCACATTGCCGTCATGCTCATCGAGCATGACATGAATCTGGTCATGGGCATCTGCGAGGGCATCTGCGTGCTGAACTTCGGCCAGGTCATCGCCAAGGGCACCGCCGAGGAGATCCAGTCCAACCCCGTGGTCATCGAGGCCTACCTGGGCAAGAAGAAGGAGGAGGGCTAATATGGGTACTCTGCTTTCTGTCAACGACATCAATGTGTCCTACGGCGCCATCCACGCCATCAAGGGTGTTTCCTTTGAGGTGGGCGAGGGGGAGATCGTCACCCTGATCGGCGCCAACGGCGCCGGCAAGTCCACTATTCTGAAGACTGTCTCCGGCCTGCTTCATCCCAAGACCGGCTCTGTGGACTTCCTGGGCAAGCGACTCAACGGCGTTGCGCCCCATAAGATCGTGGCCGGCGGCCTGGCCCATGTACCCGAGGGGCGGCGGGTGTTCCTCCGCAGGACCGTGGAGGAGACCCTGGAGATGGGCGCCTACACCCAGCCCAAGTCCACCATCGCACCCGGCCTGGAGAAGGTCTATGAGCTGTTTCCCCGCCTGAAGGAGCGCCGCCGCCAGGTGGCCGGTACCCTCTCCGGCGGCGAGCAGCAGATGCTGGCCATGGGCCGCGCCCTCATGTCCCGGCCCAAGCTGCTGATGCTGGATGAGCCCTCCATGGGCCTGGCCCCCATTCTGGTGGAACAGATCTTCGACATCATCAAGTCCATGCACAAGGCGGGCACCACCATCCTGCTGGTGGAGCAGAACGCCCAGATGGCTCTGAGCGTGGCCGACCGCGGTTATGTGCTGGAGACCGGTAAGATCGTGGCCACCGGCACCGGTGCCCAGCTGCTGAACGACGAGGCCGTGAAGAAGGCATATCTCGGCGGATAACAGGAAAAATCTGGATAAAAAATGAGCCCGGCTCCCATGGAGCCGGGATCATTTTTTTGTTCCGGTACAAGATATTGGGCTTTGTTAAAAGATAGACAGAAAATATTGGGATTTTGCCCTTGACAAGGATACGATATGTTGGTATATTTGGAGAGCGGCAATCACAATATATTGTGATGTCTTATGAAAGATCCATACACAATGTGGGAAGAGATAGAAAGAGGAGGCTGCCGGCATGAAAATTATCAAACGAAGCGGCGCTGAAGTCACATTTGATCCCGAAAAGATCGTGATTGCGGTGACCAAGGCCAACGAGAGCGTGGTGCCCAGCGCCCGGATGACTCCCATCCAGATCAAGCGTATCGCCGAGGATGTGGAGAGTGCCGCCAGCTACATGAACCGTTCTCTCAGCGTGGAAGAGATCCAGGATATGGTGGAGGATCAGATCATGAACCAGCGGGCCTTTGATGTGGCCCGCAGCTATATCACCTACCGCTATACCCGCACCCTGGTGCGCAAGTCCAACACCACTGACGGTCAGATCCTCTCCCTCATCGAGTGCAACAACGAGGAGGCCAAGCAGGAGAACTCCAACAAGAACCCCACCGTCAACTCCGTGCAGCGTGACTACATGGCCGGTGAGGTGTCCAAGGACCTGACCCGCCGCATCCTGCTGCCCGCCGATATTGTGGAGGCCCATGACAAGGGACTCATCCACTTCCACGACGCCGACTACTATGCCCAGCATATGCACAACTGCGATCTGGTCAACCTGGAGGATATGCTCCAGAACGGCACCGTCATCAGCGGCACCCTCATCGAGAAGCCCCACAGCTTCTCCACCGCCTGCAACATCGCCACCCAGATCATCGCCCAGGTGGCCTCCTGCCAGTACGGCGGACAGTCCATCTCCCTGACCCATCTGGCGCCCTTTGTGGA
>JAQXJQ010000104.1 GCA_029009035.1 Oscillospiraceae bacterium
GATATGAACCGGATTCTGGCGGCCAATGTGATCACCTGGGCGATTCAGATTCTCGGCTCCTCAATCTTTGTGCAGAGAATGCCTTTGACCTATTATGCCATCGGTGGGGTTATTCAGTTCAGCCTGATCGCCGTCAGCCGGTTTTCCTACCGACTGTTTCTGCTGGAGCGCACCCGGGTTCGGGGCCGCAAGACCAGCACCTCCATCCCCGTCATGATTGTGGGCGTGGGCGATACCAGCCATATGGTGCGCCGTCATCTGGAACGGGATGTGGAGAACGCCGTCTGTCCCGTGTGCCTGGTGGATTTCCGCGGGGACGACTTCGGAAGCCTCCAGGAGGGCCTGCCGGTGGTCAATGGCGTGGAGAAAATCCCCGGCGCCATTGAGAAGTATGGTGTGGAGTGTGTGATCCTGGCGGACAGCACCATGCCGGATCAGGTGCGCAAGTCTATCCGGGAAATCTGCGCTTCGCGGGAGGTGGAGGTACAGGACTTTGCCGTATACTTCCAGGACGCCCGGGGCGCTGTAACCCTGCGCAGCCTGATGGAGTACACCAAGGGCGAGGTGGAGCTGGTGATGAACGGCGAGGGCCACGTCTTCCCCAACGGGGAGCAGGCCGTCCTGTCCGTCACCGGAAAGGTTGTGGTCAAGTCCGTCTGTGCCAAGGACAGCCGCCTGGTGGTGGAGCTGCAAAAGGATATCCTGGTGCCCAACGATGTGAAGGAAGAGTGGGTACAAACTTACGAAAAGCAGA
Source organism: Oscillospiraceae bacterium (assembly GCA_029009035.1). GTDB lineage: Bacteria > Bacillota > Clostridia > Oscillospirales > Oscillospiraceae > Enterenecus. Next base: position 755 of record JAQXJQ010000104.1, read on the forward strand.
CCGGCGAGGACATCAGCTTCTTCTGATCGACAGAGCATTGGAAGCGTGAATGGAGGAAGAGGGAGAATTATGTATATTCGGAAGGATCTTATCAAGCCCTTTGAGAACAGAATCTGGCTCGCCAGCCCCACCATGCATGGCGAGGAACTGTAATATATGATGGAGGCCTACGAGACCAACTGGATGTCCACGGTAGGTGCGAATATCAACGAGGTGGAGCGCATCGCGGCGGAGAAGGCCGAGGTCAAGTACGCTGTGGCCCTGTCCAGCTGCACGGCAGCGCTGCACCTGTGCGTGAAGTTTGCGGGAGAAAAGCTCTACGGTAAGCCCCCCATCGGCCACGGCGCGGTGGAAGGCAAGCGGGTCTTCTGTTCCGACATGACCTTCGATGCCACGGTGAACCCCGTGGTCTACGAGGGCGGTATCCCGGTGTTCATCGACACCGAGCGGGATACCTGGAACATGGATCCCGTGGCGCTGGAAAAGGCCTTTGAAATCTATCCTGAGGTGAAGCTGGTGGTGGCCGCCCACCTCTACGGCTTCCCCGGCAAGATCGATGAGCTGAAAGCCGTCTGCGACAAGCACGGCGCCCTGCTCATCGAGGACGCCGCCGAATCCATGGGCGCTACATACAAAGGCAAGCAGACCGGCGGCTTCGGCGACTATGCCGCCATCTCCTACAACGGAAACAAAATTATCACCGGCTCCAGCGGCGGGTGCCTGCTGACCAATGAGCTGGAGGTTGCGAATAAGGCAAGAAAATGGTCAACCCAGGCCCGGGAGAACGCCGCCTGGTATCAGCATGAGGAAGTGGGCTACAACTACCGGATGTCCAACGTCATCGCGGGCGTGGTTCGCGGCCAGTACCCCCACCTGGAGGAGCATATCGCCCAGAAGAAGGCCATCTGGGAGCGATATAAAGAGGGCCTCAAGGGCCTGCCCGTGCAGATGAACCCCTTCGAAGAGGACAAAGCGGTGCCCAACTACTGGCTGTCCGCCATGATTATCGATAAGGACGCCATGTGCAAGCAGGTCCGGGACGACACCCAGGCCCTGTACACCCCCGAGCACGGCAAGTCCTGCCCCACGGAAATCCTGGAAGCCATCACCAGCATTCGGGCAGAAGGCCGTCCCATCTGGAAGCCCATGCATATGCAGCCCATGTACCGGATGAACAGCTTTATTACCGTTGCCGGCGAGGGAAGAGCGAAGACCAACGCCTATATTGCCGGCGGCGTGGAGGACGTGGGGGCGGATATTTTCGCCAGAGGGCTGTGTCTGCCCAGTGATAATAAGATGACCAAGGATGAGCAGGGAGTCATTATTGAAGTGATCAGAAGGTGCTTTGAATAAATACGGGATTATGAAGTTTCGAATGAACAGGCTGGTTATTGTTGGTGCTAGCGGGCATGGCAAGGTGGTTGCCGATATCGCAGTCAAGATCGGTTACAAGGAAATTGTTTTTCTGGATGACGATGATACCATTCACAAATGCACCGGATTTCCGGTTATTGGGAAAACAGCACAAATCTCCGAATTGGAAGGAGATAAGATCATTGCCATCGGAAACGCGCAGGTTCGTCAGCGGATTCAAAGCGGTGTGGATGTTGTGACGCTGATCCACCCAGATGCGGTGATTGGCAGGAACGTCGAGATCGGCGTCGGTACGGTCATCATGCCCGGTGCCGTCATCAATTCCGATGCAAAGATCGGTCAGGGCTGCATCATCAATACCTGCGCTTCGGTTGATCACGACTGTGTGCTTGGAGATTTTGTTCACATTGCCGTCGGTGCCCATGTAGCTGGGACGGTCAAGATTGGCGAGCGAACATGGATTGGTGCAGGTGCAACTGTGAGCAATAACGTTAATATCTGCGCAGATTGCATGATCGGCGCGGGTGCCGTTGTGATTAGAAATATTGTAGAGCCAGGAACATATGTGGGTTGTCCGGCAAGAAGAAAACAAAGGCGGTAAAGACTATGTCGCTTACACTAATGTACATAACAA
>JAQXJQ010000105.1 GCA_029009035.1 Oscillospiraceae bacterium
TGCCAAGAAGAATATGGTCACCGTGACCCTGTCCGGTACCACCATCCCCCACGAGGTGATCGGTGAGTTCGGCGCCGGCCGCGTCCTCCTGAAGCCCGCTTCCAAGGGTACCGGTATCATTGCCGGCGGCCCTGTGCGTGCCGTCATGGAGGCTGCCGGTGTGACCGACATCCGCGCCAAGTGCCTGCGCACCAACAACCCCCAGAACGTGGTGGCTGCCACCATGGAGGGTCTGAAGGCTCTGCGCAGCCCCGCTCAGGTCGCTGCTATGCGCGGCAAGAGCGTGGAAGATATCATCGGTTAAGGAGGGCTTAGACCATGGCTAATACCATTGAGATTAAGCTCGTCAAGAGCCTGAACGGCCGTCTGGCCAAGCATAAGGCGACCGCCGAGGCCCTCGGTCTGCGCCGCATCGGCGATGTGACCGTTCAGCCCGACAACGCCGCTACCCGCGGCAAGATCGCCCACATCGGTTACCTGCTTGAGGTAACCGAGCAAGCCTGAGGAGGTGCCCCACAATGAATCTGCATGAACTGTCTCCCGCACCCGGTTCTACCCAGGTGTACAAGCGCAAGGGCCGTGGCATCGGCAGCGGCAACGGCAAGACTGCCGGCAAGGGCCACAAGGGTCAGAAGGCCCGTTCCGGCGGCGGTGTCCGCATCGGTTTCGAGGGCGGCCAGATGCCTCTGGTCCGCCGTCTGCCCAAGCGCGGCTTCAACAACATTTTCGCTGAGCGTCTGGAAGCCATCAATGTGTCCGCCCTGAACAAGTTTGAGGACGGCGCCACCGTCAACGTTTGCGATCTGCTGGAAAAGGGTATCCTCTCCAAGTGTGAGTACGGCGTTAAGATCCTGGGCAACGGCGAGATCACCAAGAAGCTCACCGTTCGCGCTTCCGCTTTCTCCGCCTCCGCCAAAGAGAAGATTGAAAAGGCTGGCGGTAAGGCGGAGGTGATCTGAAATGATTCAGACCATCCGAAACGCCTGGAAGGTTCAGGAGCTGCGCAATAAGATCCTGTTCACCATCTTCGCTCTGCTGATCTTCCGCGTGGGCGCGGCGATCCCCGTTCCCTTCATCAACACCAAGCTGCTGGCCGATTACATGAGCAATCAGTCCGCCAGCATCTTCGGTCTGCTGAATGTGATGAGCGGCGACGCGTTTGCCCAGGCCACGGTGTTTGCCCTGTCCATCCAGCCCTATATCAACAGCTCCATCATTATCCAGCTGCTGACCATTGCCATCCCCGCCCTGGAGCGCATGGCAAAGGAAGAGGGCGAGGAGGGCAAGAAGAAGATCGCTGCCATCACCCGTTATGCCACTGTCATCATCGCCATCCTGCAGGCCTTCGGCTACTACACCCTGATCAGCTCCCGCGGTTTCCTGGTCGCCAACAACGTCTGGGTCGCGTTTGTGATCATCGCTGCCTTCACCGCCGGTTCCGCCTTCCTGATGTGGCTGGGTGAGCAGATCACCGAGTTCGGCATTGGCAACGGCATTTCCATCATCCTGTTCGCCGGCATCGTTGCCCGCGGCCCCGCCATGGTGTCCACCATGATCGCCGGCGTGCGCAACTGGGCCAACAAGGTCACCGGCGAGTATGTGACCACTCTGCACCCCGTGTTCATCCCCCTGGTGCTCATCGGCATGCTGCTGCTGGTCGCCTTCGTGGTGTTCATCGGCGACGCCGAGCGCCGCATCCCCGTGCAGTACGCCAAGCGCGTGGTTGGCCGCAAGATGTACGGTGGTCAGTCCACCCATCTGCCTGTTAAGGTGAATATGTCCGGCGTCATGCCCATCATCTTCGCCCAGGCCATCGCTTCCATCCCCGCTACCATCGGTATGTTTGTGCCCAGCGCACAGACTGAGGGCTCCGGCTGGTACAATTTCCTCAAGATCTTTGACTCCACCGGCCTCATTTACTGCGTGGTCTACTTCCTGCTGATCGTGCTGTTCAGCTACTTCTACAACACCCTGCAGTTCAACCCCGTTGAGGTGGCCAACAACCTGAAGAAGAACGGCGGATTTATCCCCGGCTTCCGTCCCGGCCGTCCCACCGTGGAGTTCCTGCAGAAGGTGACCTCCCGCATCACCATGTTCGGCGCCCTGTACCTGGCTGTCATCGCTCTGCTGCCCGCCATCACCGGCAACATCATGAAGGCCTTCGGCAGTTCCGCCGGCAGCAGCCTGGCCATCGGCGGTACCTCCATCATCATCGTGGTCGGTGTTGCTCTGGAGACCGTGAAGCAGATGGAGGCCCAGATGCTCATGCGCCACTACAAGGGTTTCCTTGAGTGATCCGGGAAGGTGAGCAAATGAAGCTGATTATGCTTGGCGCCCCCGGCGCCGGTAAAGGCACACAGGGCGCGATCCTCAGCGAAAAGCTGGCGATCCCCACCATCTCCACCGGCAACATCCTCCGCGCCGCCGTGAAGAACGGCACGCCCGTCGGCCTGCAGGCCAAGAGCTTTATGGACGCGGGCAAGCTGGTCCCCGATGAGGTCATCATCGGGATCGTGGCCGAGCGCCTGGCGCAGGAGGACTGCCGCGACGGCTACATCCTGGACGGCGTGCCCCGCACCATCGCCCAGGCCGAGGCCCTGGAGCAGAACGGCATCGTCTTTGACGCCGTGGTTTCCATCGAGATCTCCGACGAGGAGATCGAGGAGCGCATGGAGGGTCGCCGGTTCTGCCACTCCTGCGGCGCCACCTATCATGTCAAGAACGCCCCTTCCAAGGTGGAGGGCGTGTGCGACAAGTGCGGCGGAGCGCTGGAGCTGCGTGACGATGATAAGCCCGCCACGGTGAAGCACCGTCTGGAGGTTTATCACGCCGAGACCGAGCCTCTGAAGGACTTCTACGAGCAGCGTGGGATCCTGCGTCCTGTGGACAATCAGCCCACCATTGAGGCGACCACCAAGGCCGTGCTCAATGCGCTGAATATCTGAGTATGGAACTGATCACGCTGAAATCGTCCAGGGAACTGGACTGTATGCGCAAAGCCGGTCGGATCACCGCGGCGGCCCGCAAGCTTGCGGGAGAACTGGTAGTCCCCGGCGTCACAACCCTTGAAATAGATACCGCAGTGCGCAAGTTCATCGAGAGCCAGGGAGGGAAACCCTCCTTCCTGGGTTACGGCGGCTTTACCGGGTCGGCGTGCATTTCGGTGAATGATGTTGTCATCCACGGCATTCCCTCCAAAAAGGTGGTGCTGAAAGAGGGGGACATCGTCAGCGTAGATGTGGGAGCCTATGTGGACGGCTTCCATGGTGACTGTGCCGCGACCTATGTCTGCGGAGAGACCAGCGACGAGGCCAAGCGCCTGATCGAGGTCACCGAGCAGAGCTTCTGGGAGGGCATCAAGTTCGCCAGAGCCGGCCAGAGAGTGTCCGACATCTCCCATGCCGTGCAGAAGTACGTGGAGTCCCACGGCTACTCTGTGGTGCGGGACTTTGTGGGACACGGCGTAGGAGCAAAACTCCACGAAGCGCCAGAGGTGCCCAACTATGGCCCTGCCGGCCATGGCGCCCGGCTCCAGCCGGGAATGACCATCGCGGTAGAGCCGATGGTGTGTGCCGGTGATTGGCATGTGAATGTGCTCAAGGACGGCTGGACCACCGTGACGGTGGACGGCTCCCTGGCCGCTCACTATGAGAACACCATTCTCATCACCGACGGCGAACCCGAGATCCTCACCACCTGCGACTGAACAGGAGCAGGCGGATGGAGTTCGAGAAAGCCCAGATCGTCCGCTCCCGCAGCGGCCATGACAGCGGAGAGCTGTTCCTCATCCTGGATGTGGACGGCGACCGGCTGCTCCTGGCGGACGGGAAGCGGCGGCGGGTGAGCCGCCCCAAGCGGAAAAACGCGAAACACGTGGAGTCCGCGGGAGGCTGGGAGCACCCAACCTTTGAAAAAGTCCGAGCCGGGCAGTCCATCGGAGACAGAGAGCTCCGGGCTGCGCTGGCAGAAATTCGTGACAAAATGGAGGTATGACGCTTTGGCAAAGGATGATATGATCGAATTGGAGGGCGTCGTCACCGAGGCCCTGCCCAACACCACATTCAATGTGGACATCGGAAACGGCCACATTATTCTGGCCCACATTTCCGGTAAGCTGCGGATGAACTTCATCCGCATCCTGCCCGGCGATAAGGTAACGGTTCACGTCTCCCCCTATGACCTGACCCGTGGCCGCATCACCTGGCGGGGTAAGTAAGTAAAAACGACCGATCATGGCCGGGGCCTTGCCTCCGTCATGGATCGGGGCCATCAAGGCATTAACAGGAGGTTAACATTATGAAAGTCAGACCGTCTGTCAAGCCCATGTGCGAGAAGTGCAAGATCATCAAGCGCAAGGGCAAAGTAATGGTCATTTGCGAGAACCCCAAGCACAAGCAGAGACAAGGTTAAAGGGAGGCGTCGAAAACTATGGCAAGAATTGCCGGCATTGATCTGCCGAAGGAAAAGCGAGTCGAGATCGGACTCACCTATATTTATGGCATTGGCCGCACCAGCGCCAACAAAATTCTGGAAGCTGCGGGCATCAATCCTGACACCCGCGTGAAGGACCTGACCGACGCCGATGAGGCCAAGCTGCGTGAGATCATCGCCCGCGACTACACCGTCGAGGGTGACCTGCGCCGCAATGTCGCGATGGACATCAAGCGCCTGACTGAGATCGGCTGCTATCGCGGCATCCGTCACCGCAAGGGTCTGCCTGTGCGCGGCCAGCGCTCCAAGACCAACGCTCGTACCCGCAAGGGCCCGAAGCGCACTGTCGCCAACAAGAAGAAGTAAGGAGGGATATACACAATGGCTAACGCAAAGAAGGTTGTCAAGCGCCGTCG
>JAQXJQ010000106.1 GCA_029009035.1 Oscillospiraceae bacterium
GCTCCAGTCCGCTGTGGACGGGGACGGCAACACCGTGTACTACCACGAGGTGGAGGAGGAGCGCCAAGTCATCAGCGAGTCCACCTCCGCCAAGCTCCGGGGCATCTTAGAGAGCGTGGTGGCCAACGGCTCCGGCCGCAATGCCTATATGTCCGGCTACCGCATCGGCGGCAAGACCGGCACCTCCGAAAAGCGTGACGAGCTGGACAACGACGATGTGATCTGCTCCTTCATGGGCTTCGCCCCGGTGGAGGACCCCCAGGTCATTGTCCTGCTGGCCTATGACACCCCTCAGCGCTCCGCCCCCGGCTCCAACTACACCCCCTCCGGCACCTACATCAGCGGCGGCAACATCACCGCGCCCATGGCGGGCAAGCTGATCGCGCAAATTCTGGACTACATGGGCGTGGAGAAGCAGTACAGCGCCGACGAGCTGGCCTCCGCCGATGTGACCATGCCCCGTGTCACCGGCTATGAGCTCACCGTGGCCAACAGCGTATTGAACCAGAAGGGCATCCGTACCCGCACCGTGGGCACCGGCAACATCGTCACCGCCCAGCTGCCCAAGGCCGGCGTGAGCATTCCCGGAAGCTCCACCGTGGTGCTCTATCTGGGCGAAACGCCCCCCGAGGAGGCGGTGGAGGTGCCCGACCTCCAGGGCATGACCCCCACGGCGGTGAAAAATAAGCTGGAGGACATGGGACTGTTCCTCCGCGCCGGCGGCGCGGTGGATTACACCAATCCCAAGGTGGTGGCGGTGGAGCAGTCCATTGAGCCGGGCACTGAAGTGGCCCCCGGCACCGTGGTGGATGTGCGCTTCGTCAGCGAAGTGATCGACTATGCCGGACAATAGTGTGAACCGGCCTGTGGCCGTGGTGGGGGCGGGGGATACCCTGACCGCCCGGACCCTGCAGAAACTGATCCCCAATCCGGTGGTGGAGCTGACTCCCTGTCAGGCCGCCATGGGCGGGGGCGAGGCGCGGCAGTACCGCGCCGTGATCGTGGAGAACTTTGCGCCGGTGGCTCGGGGGACGCTGTCCCCCTGCGCCGCGGTGCGCTGGGCGCTGAGCCAAAGGGCGGATCTGGCCGGGGTGGCGCTGGACAGTGCGGAGGGGCGGCGGTTTGCCGAAGCGGCGAAACTCCCCGTCTACGCCTACTCCGACGGACGGCCCCAGGCCGATCTGACGGCGAAAAATGTGTGTCTGAGAGGCGGACGGCTGGAGTTTGAGGCCCTCACCGACCACGATCTGCTCCGGGTGCGCCTCCCCGCGGAGGGCGGCGCCAGTTTGTACGATTATCTGGCGGCTCTGGCCGGCGCTGCGGCGGTGGGCGTGCCGCTGGAGCGGGCGGTGCGCCGCCTGGCAGAGATGTGAAAAAAGAGAGTATGGGTGATTTGTCATGAAAATGTTTCTGGCGGCCGTGGTGGCCTTTGCGGTGAGCGTGGTGGTGGGTCGGTTTCTCATCCCCGCCCTTCGGGCGCTGAAGGCGGGGCAGTCCATCAAGGAGATCGGCCCCAACTGGCATATGTCCAAGCAGGGCACGCCCACCATGGGCGGCATCATGTTCATCGCCGCCATTGCCGTGGCGGTGGTGATCTTTGGGTGGAGGGACATGGCCCGGGGGGACTTTTCCGCCCTGTTTGTGCTGGTGTTTGCCCTTCTGTTCGGCGTGATCGGTTTTATTGACGATTACGCCAAGATCCGCAAGAAGGAGAACACCGGCCTCACCGCGGGCTGGAAATTTCTGCTGCAGCTGGCGGTGTCGGTGGCGTTTCTGGCGCTGCTGCGCTTTACCGGCCATCTGTCTCCCAATCTGTATGTGCCCTTTGTCAATGTGTCCCTGCCCCTGCCCTGGCTGCTCTATCTTATCTTCGCGGCCTTTGTCATCGTGGGCTGCGTCAACTCCGTGAACCTCACCGACGGTCTGGACGGCCTGGCCGGTTCCGTGACCCTGCCGGTGGCCATCTTCTTCGCCGTGCTGTCCGCCTGCTGGGACAAGGGGGCCGTGGGCATCTTTGCCGGGGCCCTGGCCGGCGGTATTCTGGGCTTCCTGGTGTACAATTTCTACCCCGCGAAGGTCTTTATGGGGGATACCGGCTCCCTGTTTCTGGGCGGCGCGGTGTGCGGCCTTGCCATGGCGCTGGACGCACCGCTGGTGCTCATACCCGTGGGCATCATCTACATCATTGAGACCCTGAGCGACATCATTCAGGTGGGCTACTTCAAGCTCACCCATGGCAAGCGGATCTTCCGCATGGCGCCCATCCATCACCATCTGGAGATGGGAGGCTGGAGCGAGGTGCGCATCGTGCTCACCTTCACCGGCGTCACCGTGGCCTTCTGCCTGCTGGCCTTTGCCGGCTGTATGCACCGCTACGGCATCTAAAGAGAAAAAATATGAGGAAAGGAGGGACAACAGATGAGAAAGAAGGCAAAACGCGACCTGACCATCGAGCAGAAGCTGGCTCGCGGCCCCATGGATCTGCCTTTTCTGGCGCTGGTGCTGCTGCTGACGGCGGTGGGACTCATCGTTCTGTTGTCCGCCTCCTATGCCTCCGCCTACTATAACCTCGACCCCTCCGTGAACACCCACGGCGACCCCTATTATTACTTCAAGCGCCAGCTCTTCTTCGCGGTGGTCGGCGTGGCGGTGATGATCGGCGTGTCTCTGTTCAACTACCAGCATTGGCGCTGGATCTCCCTGTTTGCGCTGGTGGGCAGCATTGTGCTGCTGGCGCTGGTGTTTACCCCCCTGGGCCGCTCCGGCGGCGGCGCACGGCGCTGGCTCAACCTGGGCATCCGCTTCCAGCCCTCGGAGCTGGCCAAGATCGCCATTGTCATGTTCTTTTCCGCCCGGTTGTCCAAACGAAAAAGCCAGTTGAAAGCCCCCAAAAAGTGGGATCAGCGCAAGCTCTTCGGGCGGATCGGCGCATTTTTGGACCGCATCGGGTTTCTGGAGCTGGTGCCCTACGGCGCCATCCTGCTCATCGTGCTGTTCCTGCTCTATAAGCAGCCCCATATGTCCGCCATGATCCTCATCTGTATCACCGCTGCCTCCGTGCTGCTGGTGTCGGGCATCAATCTGGGCTGGTTTGTTGCCGCCGGAGTGGCCGTGGCCGGAGGCCTGGCGTTTATCATCACCCAGACCGAGTATATGACCAAGCGGATCAACGCCTGGCGAAACCCCCTCAGCGACCTCAGAGGGGACGGCTGGCAGCTCTGGCAGTCCCAGATCGCCATCGGCTCCGGCGGACTTCTGGGCGTGGGCCTGGGCAACAGCCGCCAGAAGTTCCTGTTTCTTCCGGAGGAGCACAACGACTTCATTTTCGGCATCGTCTGCGAGGAGCTGGGACTCATCGGCGCCTGCCTGATCATGGTGCTCTTCGCCCTGCTGATCATCCGGGGCTACTGGCTGGCCCTCCATGCCAGAGACCGCTTCGGCACGCTGCTGGTGGTGGGCCTCACCACCCTCATCGCTGCCCAGACCCTGCTGAACATTGCCGTGGTGACCGGAGCGCTGCCCACCACGGGCATCTCCCTGCCCTTCTTCAGCTACGGCGGAACGGCGCTGGTCATCCAGCTGGCGTCCATGGGCATCATATTGAGCGTGTCCCGGCAGATCGTGGCGGCAAAAGCGGAGTAGGAGTGTGAAGCATGAGAGTGATTTTTACCTGCGGCGGTTCCGCCGGCCATGTCAATCCCGCCCTGTCTGTGGCGCAGATCTTTGAAAAGCACCACCCCGACTGTGAGATCCTCTTTGTGGGCGCCAGACGGGGCATGGAAAAGCGGCTGGTGGAGCAGGCGGGATATCCCATCCGGACTGTCAATGTCTCCACCTTCGAGCGGGCGTGGACCTGGAAGGTCATCAAGCACAACATCAAAAGCGTGTTCCGCGTTCCTGTGAGCCGGCATCAGGCGGCCTCCATTCTCAAGGAGTTTAAGCCGGATCTGGTGGTGGGCACTGGCGGGTACGCCTCCTTCCCCGCAGTGCGGGAGGCGGCGCGCAGGGGCATCCCCTGCGCCATCCATGAGTCCAACGCCTTCCCCGGCCTTACCACCCGGGCGCTGGCCGACAAGGTGGACCTGGTGATGGTGGGCTTCCCCGAGGCGGCGGCCTATTACACCCACGCAAAGCGCGTGGCGGTGACCGGTACGCCGGTGCGGGGGCAGTTTTTCTCCCTGAACCGGGAGCAGGCCCGCTCTGAGCTGGGCCTCACGGACAATCAACCGCTGGTGGTCTCCTTCTGGGGCTCCCAGGGGGCGGGCCACATGAGCGAGATGACGGTGGACCTGGTGGAGCGCTGGGCCTCCGAGGATCGCCGCTTCCACTATATCCACAGCGCGGGGCGGGACTATGAGGACATGACCGCGGAGCTGAAGCGGCGGAATGTGTCCGTCAGCGCGGACGAGGTGCGCCCCTATATCGACAATATGCCGACGGTGATGGCGGCCGCCGATCTGGTGATCTGCCGGGCGGGGGCGTCCACCCTGGGGGAGCTTACCGCATTGGGCAAGCCGGCCATTCTGGTGCCTTCCCCCTTTGTGGCGGCCAACCATCAGTATAAAAACGCCAGAGTGCTCTCTGACCGGGGCGGCGCGCTGCTGCTGGAGGAAAAGGACTGCTCCGGCGTGCTGCTCTATGAAAAAGCGCTGGAGCTGCTCAGCGACGGCAAGCACCGAGGGGAGATGAGCCGGGCCCAGCGGGAACTGGCCACCCCCGCCGCGGCGGAGGACATCTACCGGGAGCTGACCGGGATCTTGAAATAACACAGCAACGGCAGGGCAAACGCATAGGATGGTACAAACGATCCCGGGAGGAGCCTTGCCATGGATGAACTGCATATACAGGGCGGAATTCCTTTGGAAGGGGAAGCGACGGTGCAGGGCTCGACGGATGCCGCGCTGATCCTGCTGCGGGCCTGCCTGCTGATCCCGGAACCGGTGGAGCTGGAGAACTGTCCGCTGGTCGCGGCGGTCTCCTCCGCGGCGAAGGGGCTGCGCAGCGCCGGCTGCCGCGTGACCCGGCGGGGACATACCCTGCTGGTGGATGGGGGCGGGAGCGGGCGGCCCCTGTGCCCCGCCGGGGGCGGAGAGCTTCGCCTGCCTTATCCCGGCGTGAACGCCACCTGCGCGGCGGTGCTGCGCGCTGTGGGCGCGCAAGGCGATTGGGTGATCTCCGGCGCGTCCCGCTCACCGGAGATCGCGGCGCTGCAGGCCTTTTTGAACGACATGGGCGGCCGGGTCAGCGGAGCGGGCGGCTCGACCCTCGCGGTGCAAGGGGGACGCACCCTCCACGGCGGGCGGGTTGAAGTGATGGGCGACCTCTCGGCCGCGGCCCTGCTGCTGTGCGGCGGAGCGGCGGCGGGGGGCAACATCTGCCTGCGGGGCGTCTGCTGGCGGCATCTCGCCCCCCTTCTGACGGTGCTCCGTGAGGCCGGCTGCGGGCTGGAGAGCACCGGGCAGGAGATCCGTCTCAGCCGCAACCCCGCCATTCCGCTGCGGCCGGGAATGAAAGTGAACGCGGCCCCGTATCCCGGACTGCCCGGAGCATGGCTGCCCTTTGTGACGGCGGCGCTGGACACAGCCCAAGGGCGGGGACTGCAGGGAGCAGGCGGGCAGTCCACCGCCTTTGACGCCCGCAGCGGCGGAGCGCTGGTGGTGGCGGCGCTGGGCGCCCCGGGCGAGCGGGTCATCCGCGGGCTTTCCCGCATGGACGAGCGCTATGAGAGTATGGAAGAAACCCTGCGCTGTCTGGGCGCGGCGGTATTTCGAAGATAAAGATACAGAGAGGAGGAGACCACATGGCACAGCGCAGACGGCCGTCCCGCCGGAGACGGCGGGGACGCTTTGGGCTGCTATACCGGGTGTTTGCCGTTCTGGCTGTTTTGGCCGCGGTGATCGTGGCCTGCGTGGTCTTCTTCCGGGTCAATGAGGTGCTGGTGAACGGAAACAGCCGCTACACCGCCCAGGAGATCGTGGACGCCTCCGGCGTCAAAACGGGGGACAACCTGTTGGCGCTGTCCAAGGGCAGGGTGGCCGGCACCATCCGGGCAAAGCTGCCCTATGTGGAGTCGGTGTCCATTGCTATCAAGCTGCCGGACTGCGTGGTCATCACCGTGGGCGAGCGGGTGGCGGCGGCCAGCGTGGAGAGCGCGGAGGGACGCTGGCTCATGTCCGCCCATGGCCGTATTCTGGAGCCGGCGGGAGCGCAGGATGTGGTGGAGATTGTGGGGCTTGAGGTGGTAACGCCCTATCCCGGCGGCCTGGCCGTGGCAGAGGAGAAGGACGCGCTCACGCTGGAACATGTGACCGCTTTGCTGCAGGCGCTGGAGGAAAAAGAGATGCTGAAGCAGAGCCGGCGGATAGATTGTACCGCGGTGTCCTACCTCACCCTGGAGTGGGGGATCTACACCGTGAAGCTGCCCCGGGGCGGAGACTATCCCTATATGCTGCGCCTGCTGCAGGGGGCGCTGAACAGCGAAAAACTGCCTGCCGATCAGCCCGGGATCTTCGACCTCACGGTGGAGGAGGGCGTGGTCCATTTCAAGCCCGTCCATTGAGTGCGGGTCCCGGGAAGGACCCCGCGCCGGCGACGGATTTTTCTTGAAATCGCGGGAAAAACCTGTAATTCTCTATTGACCTTGCAGATAAAAAAAGCTACAATGATACCAAATATAGTTTACTTGATGCAGATAAATTACAACAACTTGTTTTGTTAGGAGGGCCGTGTATGGCTTTTTCGATGGATACTTCCGTGAAGAACGGTGATGTTTTAAAGGTGATCGGCGTGGGCGGCGGCGGCAACAATGTGGTCAACCGCATGGTGAGCTCCGGAATGAACGGCATTGAATTCATTGCCGTCAATACCGACAGCCAGTGCCTGAAGGCCTCCCAGGCCACCCAGAAGCTGCCCATCGGTGAGAAACTCACCGGCGGCAAGGGCGCCGGCGCCAACCCCGAGGTGGGCCGTGAGTCTGCCAAGGAGAGCAAGGAGCAGATCGCCGCTCTGCTGGAGGGAACCGACATGGTCTTCGTGACTGCCGGCATGGGCGGCGGCACCGGTACCGGCGCTGCTCCCGTGGTGGCTGAGATCGCCAAGGAAAAGGGCATCCTCACCGTGGGCGTGGTGACCAAGCCCTTCAGCTTTGAGGGCCGCCGACGTATGGACGCTGCCCTGAAGGGCATTGAGGAGCTGCGCTCCAAGGTGGACTCTCTCATCATCATCCCCAACGACCGTCTGCAGTATGCCAGCGATGAGAAGATCACCTTTGCCAACGCCTTCTCCATTGCCGATGATGTGCTGCGTCAGGCTGTGCAGTCCATCTCCGATCTGATCACCACCACCGGCCTCATCAATCTGGACTTTGCCGATGTCACCGCCGTCATGAAGGACGCCGGTCTGGCCCACATGGGTGTGGGCCGTGCCGCCGGTAAGAATAAGGCCGAGGAGGCCACCCGCATCGCCATCAACAGCCCCCTGCTGGAGACCTCCATCCAGGGCGCAAAGGGCATCATCGTCAACATCACCGGCCCCATGGATATCGGCCTGGAGGAAGTGGAAGTGGCCGCCAACATGGTCAAGGAGGTCGCCGATCCCGACGCCCTGTTCATGATGGGCGCCGCCTTCGATCCCGAACTGCAGGACGAGATCCGCGTCACCGTTATCGCCACCGGCTTCGGCGGCGTGGCCAATCCCAGCCCCAGCAAGGAGCCTGCCAAGACCGTCGCGCCTCCCGACCCCGGGACCCGCCCTGTGATGCCTCTCACGGAGGATGTGAAGGCGGATGATATGGCCTTTGACGATATCCTGAACATTTTCAACAGAAAGTAAGACAATGCAAATTGCCGCCGCTCTATGCGGCGGCAATTTTTTTGAAAGGGGTAGGCACATGACGGTGCGGGGAAGGTTTGCGCCCAGTCCCAGCGGGCGGATGCATCTGGGCAATTTGATGGCGGCGCTGCTGGCGTGGCTGGATGTGCGCAGTCAGAACGGCGTGATGGTGCTGCGCATCGAGGATCTGGACCCCGAGCGCTGCACCCGGGAAAAGGCGGCGCAGCTCGTCGAGGATCTGGAATGGCTGGGCCTGGACTGGGACGAAGGGGGACTGATCCCCTCCCATATGCAGTCCTGCCGGGGTGAGATCTATGCCGGAGCCTTTGAGCGGCTGACGCAGCTGGGGCTGACCTATCCCTGCTACTGCACCCGGGCCGAGCGCCTGGCGGTGGGGGCGCCCCACCGGGAGGACGGCACGGTGGTCTACTCCGGGCGGTGCGCCGGGCTGAGCGCGGAACAGCGGCAGGCTTTTGAGCGGGCGGGCCGCAAACCGGCCTGGCGGGTGCGGGTGCCCGACGAGGATGTGACCGTCGAGGACGGGCACATGGGCGCGTTTTCCGAAAATCTCCGGCGGGACTGCGGCGATTTTATCATCCGCCGCTCTGACGGGGCGTGGGCCTATCAGCTGGCGGTGGTGGTGGACGACGCCCTCATGGGGATCAACCATGTGGTGCGGGGGAGCGATCTGCTCTCCTCCTCGCCACGACAGGCGTGGCTCCACAGGGTGCTGGGCTATGAAGCGCCCCAATTCTATCACCTGCCCCTGCTCACCGACAGCACAGGGCGGCGCCTCTCCAAACGGGACGCCGACCTTGACCTGTCTGTGCTGCGTCAGCGCTATACCCCGGAGGAGCTGACCGGGCGTCTTGCCTTCAGCGCGGGATTGCTGGAGGAATATGCGCCCGTTTCTCCCCGGGAGCTGGTGAGCCGGTTTGACTGGCGCAAGGTCCCCACGGGGGACCTTGTGGTGAAGGAAGCCTGAGATGTCCCGCAAATGGGACATATGACATGATATAACAGGGAAAAGGAGGGATGGCCGTGCTGAATATCGTGTATACCCGGGCCGGGCAGAACGGCATCCGCGCCATGCTGGAGCGCATGGGCAGGGAAGGGGACAAACACTGTGTTCTGCTGGTGCCCGACCAGTATTCCCATGAGTGTGAGCGCGCCATGTGCCGGGTGCTGGGGAACAGCGCCTCCGCCAGGTGCGAGGTGCTGTCCTTTACCCGGCTGAGCCGCCGGCTCAGCGACCTGTGCGGCGGCGGAGCGGCTCCGGTGCTGGACGCCGGCGGGCGGATGCTGCTGCTGTATGCCGCGCTGCGGCAGGTTTCCGACAGCCTGAAGTTCTACCGCACCCCCTCCCGAAAGCCTGCGTTTCTGAACAGCCTGCTGGCCACTCTGGACGAGTGCTGCAGCTACGGCGTGGAGCCGGGACGGCTGGTGGAGCTGGGGGCGGAGCAGGGAGACCAGCAGGGACAGAAGTGGCATGATATCGGCCTCATTCTCCAGACCTACCTGGGCCTGTGCGAGGCCACCGCCGCCGACCCCCGGCAGATGCCCGATCGCCTGCTGGAACAGCTGAAACGGAGCACGTGGGGCAGGGAGCGGGGAGTGTTTGTCTGCGCCTTTACGGACTTCACCCCCCAGCAGGAGGATATCCTTGCGGAGCTGGCCGCCCAGGGGACGGTGACGCTGGCGCTGGTGTGCGATGATGACGACCGGAACGGCGACGCGTTTGAGCTTACCCTGCGCACCGCCCGCCGGCTCAAGCGCCGGGGGAAGGAGCGGGGCTTTGGCGTCTGCGAGGAGCGCTTGGAGGGGTATGAGAAGGCCGAGGGCTCCCTCCGCTTCATGGAGCGCAGCCTGTTTGGCCCGCTGCCTCAGCCCTGGAAGGGCGAGTGCGCCGTCAAGCGGGTGAAATGTGCCGATATACGGGGCGAAACGGAGTTTGCGGCGGCGGAGATCCTGCGTCTGGTGCGGCAGGAAGGATACCGCTGGCGGGACATTGCCCTGTGCACCTCCGGCCTCAGCCGTTATGAGGCGGTGATCAAGGCCACCTTCCGCCGCTATGGGATCCCCGTCTACGAAAGCGCCATGAATGATGTGCTGCGCAAGCCGGTTCTGGCGCTGGTGACCTCCGCGCTCTCGGCGGTGGCCCAGGATTACCCCTATGAGGAGCTGTTCCGCTATCTCAAGACCGATCTGGTGGGTGTGAGCCGGGACGACCGGGACAGGCTGGAAAACTATGTGCTCACCTGGAACATCCGCGGGGGCACGTGGTACCGGGAGCGGGACTGGGATATGCACCCCGAGGGCTACGGGAAGACCTTTGACGACGCCCAGCGCGCACAGGTGGCGGAGCTGGACAGCCTGCGGCGGCGGATCATTGCGCCGCTGGAGCGGCTGCGCCGAAACCCGGATCACACCGGGCGGGGCAGAGCGCTGGCCGTCTATGACTTTTTGCAGGAGATCGCGCTGGAGGAGAGCCTCCGGCAGCGTGTGGCGGTCCTGGAGGGCAGGGGGCAGCTCAACGAGGCGGAGCAGTACCGGCAGCTCTGGGACATCGTGGTCAACGCCCTGGAGCAGTGCGCCCTCTATCTGGAGGACACCCGCCTGGAGGCGGAGGAATTCTCCCGGCTGTTTGCGCTGGTGCTGTCCCAGTACGATGTGGGCGCCATCCCCGTGTCCCTGGACCGGGTGACGGTGAGCGAGGCCCACCGCATGGCCTACAAGGAGGTAAAGGTGCTGTTCTTTCTGGGCACGGATCACAGCGCCATCCCCAACTGCGAGCCTGACCCCAGCCTGTTTTCCGACCGGGACAGGGACCGGCTGGCTCAGTTTGAGATCGAACTGTCCCCCAAGCAGGAGGTGAAGCTGCGCCAGGAGATGACCATGGCCTACGAGACCTGCGCCATCCCCACCCAAAGGCTCTATCTCAGCTACGCTGCCCTGGGGGCGGACGGGCAGGAGCGGGAGCCGTGCTTCCTCTGGGAACGCCTGGAGCAGCTTTTCCCCGAGGAGGGAGTCGTCCTTCCCGGCGAGTGCCGCCTGGCCGCTCCCGGGCCGGCCATGGAGCTGGCGGAGCGGAGCGCAGAGGTGAAACAGGCGCTGCGTTCCCTTCCCGGGTATGATGAGCGGCTGGACCGGCTGGACCGCGCGGCGCACTGGCGGCGGGGCGGCCTGTCCCCGGAGGGGGTGAAGGCCCTGTTCGGGACCTCTGTGGGGATGTCGGCCACCAGACTGGACCTCTTCAACTCCTGCCATTTCGGATACTTTATGGAGTACGGCATGAAGGCCAAACCCCGGGAGAGCGCCAAATTCCGCCCCACGGAGTACGGTACCTTTGTCCACGCGGTGCTGGAGACGGTGCTGGGCCGGGCGAAGGACCACGGAGGGGTGGCGGCGTTGGCGGAGAACGGGGAATTGCGCCGCACCCTTGCCCTTCACGCGGCAGAGGAATACGAGCGGGAGGCCCTCTCCGGCCTTGAAGGGGAGAGCGCCCGGTTCTGTTACCTCTTTGAGCGGATGAAGGCCTCCGCTGTGGCGGTGGCGGACAGCGTCATCGAGGAGCTGGCGGCATCGGACTTTGAGCCGGTGCGTTTTGAGCTGGGCTTCGGCCGGGGACAGACGCTACCCCCCGTCGAGGTGGAAAACGGCGTGAAGCTGAGCCTGTCCGGCTTCGTGGACCGGGTGGATGAATGGCTGCACGAGGGCAAACGGTACCTTCGTGTGGTGGACTATAAGACGGGCAAAAAGAGCTTCGACTTCTCCGATGTGGAGGACGGGCGTGGGCTGCAGATGCTGCTCTATCTCTTTGCCCTGCAGCGAAGCAGCAAGCAGGAGCTGGGCGGGGAGGAGATCGTCCCCGCGGGCGTTCTGTATGTGCCCGCCCGCAACCCGTTGGTGGACGGCGGGCGGGACATGACGCCGGAAGAGGTCAGCCGGGCCCAGCAGTCCATGCTGCGCCGGCGTGGTCTGGTGCTGGCGGAGCCGGAGGTGCTCCACGCCATGGAGCACGCCGAAGAGGATTACCGCTTCCTGCCGGTGGGCTCCGGCAGAGGCAAAAACGACTATGGGGTGACACGGCAGCAGATGGAGCAGCTGGACGGCTATATCACCGGCGCGCTGGAGCGGGCGGCGGGGCAGATGGCCCGGGGCAATGTGGACGCCGACCCCTACTGGCACAACGATGAGCAGAATGCCTGCCGCTGGTGCAAGTTCCGCTCCGCCTGTCACTTTGAGGAGTGCTGCGGCGACCGGGTGCGCCTGCGCAAAGCGGTGAGCAGCGGCGAGTTCTGGCAGAAGATCGGGGGAAAGGAGGGGCAGGAGCATGGCGGAGATCAAACTGACCGGTGAACAGCGCTCTGCGGTGGATGACCGCGGCGGGGATCTGCTGGTCTCCGCTGCCGCCGGCTCCGGCAAGACCCGCGTTCTGGTGGAGCGGCTCATGGCCTATGTGGAGCAGGGGGAGGACATTGACCGGTTCCTGGTCATCACCTTTACCAATGCCGCGGCGGCGGAGCTGCGGATGCGTATTGCCGGCGCCATCCACCGCAGATTGGGGCAGGACCCGGGCAATCGCCACCTGCGGCGCAACGCGTCCCTCATCTATAAGGCCCCCATCTGCACCATTGACGCTTTCTGCATCGATTTTTTGCGCCAGTGGGGGCATCTGGAGGGGCTTGACCCAGACTTCCGCCTGTGCGATCAGGCGGAGGGGGAGGAGCTGCGGCGGCAGGCGCTGGAGGAAGTGCTGGAGCGGCGTTATGCCGGCGCCGCCAACGATCCCGGCTTTGAACAGCTGGTGGATGCGCTGGCGGGGGAGCGGGACGACCGCACATTGGAGAGCGTGATCCTGAGCCTCCATGACCGGGTGCAGGCCCAGACCGATCCCCGCCGGTGGCTTCTCTCCTGCCGGGAGAATTACGACCTGCCGGAGGGAACAAAGGCGGAGGACACCCCCTGGGGCAGACTGCTCATGGAGGACGGCAGGGAGCTGGCCCGATACTGGCTGGAGGAGCTGGAAGAACTTCATGAACTGACCATGGAGGACGAGCTGCTGTCCAAAAATTACGCCCCCTCCCTGGAGGGGACGCTGGACTGGCTGGGCAGCCTTGTTCTTGCGCTGAATGACAGCTGGGACAGCGCGGCGGCCTGCTTCCCCGCCCAATTCCCCGCCCTTGGCAGAAAGCGGGGGGAGTGTGACGAGGCGCTGAAGGAGCGGGTCGCAGAGGCCCGCAAGCGCTGCAAAAAACAGCTGGACAAGCTGGGTGAGAGCTTTGGCATCTCCTCGGAGCAGGCGATGGAGGATGTGCGGGCGGTGGCGCCGGCCATCTGCACGCTGCTGGAGGTCACGGAGGAGTTTGACCGGGCCTTTGAAAAACGCAAGCGCCGGGGACGGCTGGTGGACTTCGCGGACTGCGAGCACATCACCGCCCGCCTGCTCACCGATGAGCAGGGCCGTCCCACCCGGCTGGCGCTGGAGCTGCAGGAGAGCTTTACCGAGATCATGGTGGACGAGTATCAGGATACCAACGCGGTGCAGAACGCCATCTTCGGCGCGCTGTCCAACGGGCGGAACCTCTTCATGGTGGGCGATGTGAAGCAGTCCATCTACCGCTTCCGCCTGGCCGACCCTACCCGGTTTTTGGAGAAGTATGAAACCTTTGCCCCCGGCGAGGAGGCCGCGGAGGGGGAGGCGCGGAAGCTGCTGCTGTCCAGCAATTTCCGCTCCCGCCCCGAGGTGCTGGACGCGGTCAACTTTATCTTCCGAAATGTGATGACCAAGCAGGCCGGCGAGCTGGACTATACCGAAGCCGAGGCGCTGAAGGCGGGACGGGAGGACCTCCCGCCCGACGGGCGCTACCGGGTGGAGCTGGACTGCGTGGACCTCAGTGCCTTTGGGGACGAGGAGGAAAAGGCGGACAAGGATGAGGCTGAGGCGGCTGCGGTGGCCCAACGCATTCGCGAGGTGCTGGACAGCGGCCTGATGGTCGGAGACCACCCTGTCACACCCCGGGATATCGTGATCCTGCTCCGCTCTCCCGGCCCTGTGCTGCGCCATTACGCCTATGCGCTGGACTGCGTGGGCGTCCCATGGAGCGCCGACGGCGGATATGAGTTTTTCGGCACCACAGAGGTGTCTGTGGCCATCGCCATGCTGCAGATCGTGGACAATCCCCGGCAGGACGTGCCGCTTTTGGCGGTGCTGCGCTCTCCGCTCTTTGGGTTTGACCCGGACCGGCTGGCGCATCTGAGAAGCGGCAGCGACGGCAGTGTCTATGACTGCATGGTATGCGCCGCGGAGCGGGGAGAGGAGGACTGCAAGGCCTTTCTGGAGCTGCTGGAGGAGCTTCGGGACCTGGCGGCGGAGGAGGGCAGCCACACCCTGCTCTGGCACATCTATGAGCGCACGGATATGCCGGCGGTGTTCTTCGCCATGCCGGAGGGAGCCAGGCGCAGAGCCAACCTCATGGCGCTGCACGATGAGGCCTGCCGGTTTGAAAGCGGCGGTCACCGTGGCGCCATGGCCTTCCTTGCCCATCTGAGCCGCATGGCGGAAAACGGGCTCACCGTGCCGGTGAAGGAGGGCGGCAGCGAAAACTGCGTGCGCATCATGTCCATCCACCGCTCCAAGGGTCTGGAATTCCCCGTGGTGTTTCTGTGCGGCCTGGAGCGGCAGTTCAACATGGAGGATACCCGCAGCGCCATCCTGTTCCACCCGGAGCTGGGACTGGGCTTCAAACGGGTGGACCGCAGCCGGATGCTGCGCTACACCACCGTCACCCGGGAGGCCGTGGCCCTGCGGCTGAAGCGGGAAATGCGCTCGGAGGAGATGCGCCTGCTGTATGTGGCCATGACCCGGGCGGAGCATAAGCTCTTCCTCTTTGCGGCGGTCAACGGACGGCAGATCTCCCTGAAGGCCATGGCCCAACGGGCCCAGTGCCCGCCGCCCCCCTACCTCATGGCCAATGCCGGGTCCATGGCGGAGTGGGTGCTCTCTGCCGCCCTGTGCCGGGGGGACAGTACCGCCCTGTGGCGTGATCTGGATGTTCCCAGACCGGAGAATGCCTGCGGTCTCTACCCCTGGGACATTCGCCTGGTGGGCCGGGAAGACCCGGCGGAGGAACTGAGCGTGGGCGGCGGGGCGGAGAACGGACCGGAGGAAGCGCTGAGCCTGCCGGAAGACCTGCGGGAGCGGTTCGGGTGGACTTATCCCAACCCGGCGGCTGTGAACATCCCCTCCAAGCTCACCGCCACCCAGCTCAAGGGCCGGGAAAAGGACCGGGAGGCGGCGGAGGAGGGCGTACCTTCCCGGCCGGAGACGGCCCGGGCCGGCCTGCGCACCGCCTGCTTCGGCGTAGTGCGGCCCCTCACCCCCGCTCAGAAGGGCACGGCGCTGCATATGGTGATGGAGTACCTCCGCTATGACCGTACCGGGAGCCGGGAGGAGATCGCCGGTGAGATCGCCCGCCTGGTGGCAGAGCGGTATATCACCCCGCAGCAGGGGGAGTGCGTGGACCCCGAGGTGATCCTGCATTTCTTCCGTTCCGAGACCGGACAGCGGCTGCGCTCGGCCCGGCGTGTGGAGCGGGAGTTCAAATTCAGCCTGCTGGTGAGCGCGGCGCAGTACTACCCCGAGGCCGGGGGACTGGAGGACGAGGTGCTGCTTCAGGGCGTGGTGGACTGCTGGTTTGAGGATGAGAAGGGCGCGGTCACCGTGCTGGACTTCAAAACCGACCGGGTCAGCGAGGATACCGTGGCCGCCAGAGCGGAGGAATACCGCGGCCAGCTGGAGGCCTATACCCGCGCGTTGGGGGAAGTTTTGGGCAAAAAGGTGGAGAAAAAGCTCCTCTGGTTCTTCTCTGTGGGCGATGCTGTAGAAATTTAACAACTTTTTGAAAAAAGTAGTTGCTTTTCGGGCCTTCCTGTGATAGAATACCACTTGCGTTTATGAGGCGTGGAGGTTTGCTGCGCCGATCAGATCCCCCGAACGTGAAAGAGGTGAACAGATATGAAGGAAGGAATTCATCCCAACTATGAGCACACCACCATTACCTGCGCTTGCGGTAATGTGATCGAGACTGGCTCTACTAAGAAGGACATCAAGGTGGAAGTCTGTTCCAAGTGTCACCCCTTCTACACCGGTAAGCAGAAAGTGGTCGATACCGGCGGACGCGTCAGCCGCTTCAACAAGAAGTTCGGTCTGGAGTAATCCTGTCTTTCAAAAAAGCCTATGTCTTCGGACATGGGCTTTTTTTCTTGAAAAACGCCGGTATCCTCCGGCGGGAAAGAGAATATACTGGTTATGAATGCTGTCGGGAGGGATGGTCATGTTCAAAAAAGTTGACCCCAGGGAACTGGATTTCAATGTGTTTTCCGCCATCGGCGACCAGTGGATGCTGGTCACCGCCGGCACCGTGGAGCGGTGCAACACCATGACCGCCTCCTGGGGCGGGTTGGGCGTGCTGTGGGGCAAGCCCATGGCCATCGCCTATATCCGCCCCCAGCGGTACACCAAGGAGTTTATGGACGGGAGCGAGTACTTTACTCTGTCCTTCTACGGCGAGGAGTACCGCGAGCAGCTTGCCCTCTGCGGCCGGGCCAGCGGCAGAGACACGGACAAGGTGAAGCAGTGCGGCTTCACCGTGGCCGCGGGTGAGGGGGGCGCGCCCTACTTTGAGGAAGCTGAGACGGTGCTGGTCTGCCGCAAGCGCATGGTGCTGCCCATGCCGGAGGATGCCGTCCCCGCGGACGAGCGGGAAAGATGGTACAAGGGCGACTATCACCATATGTACTGGGGCGAGATCGTGGAGGCGCTGGTGAAGCGGTAACGCCCGCCAAAGAGGAGGACTTCCATGTTTGACGAAGGAAGAAAAGAGAATATCAACCGCGCTGTGCTGGTGGGGCTGAACGCCCCCTGCCTGTCCCGGGAGGAGAACGCCAACGAGGAGTCTCTGGTGGAGCTGGAGGCCCTGCTGGAGACCGCCGGCGGCGTGTGCCTGGGCACCGTGCTGCAGAATAAGGCCACCCCGGACCCCCGCACCTTCCTGGGCGAGGGCAAGGTGGCCGAGGTGAAGGAGCTGGTCATCAACACGGGGGCGGACATCGTGATCTTTGATAACCCCCTGTCCCCCTCCCAGCAGCGGGTGCTCACCGAGGAGCTGGGGGTGACGGTGATGGACCGCGCCGGCCTCATTCTGGACATTTTTGCCAAGCGCGCCCGCACCAGTGAGGGCCGCCTGCAGGTGGAGCTGGCCCAGTATAAGTATCTGCTGCCCCGACTGACCGGTATGTGGAAGCATCTGGAGCGGCAGGAGGGCGCCATCGGCACCCGCGGCCCCGGCGAGACCCAGCTGGAGAGCGACCGCCGCATCATCCGCGGACGCATCCAGAAACTGGAGAACGACCTGAAGGATGTGCGCCGGGTCCGTGCCACCCAGCGGGAGCGCCGGGAGAAGAACGAGGTGCCCGTGGTGGCCATCGTGGGCTACACCAACGCGGGAAAGTCCACCCTGCTCAACGCCCTCACCGGCTCCGACATCCCCGCCAACAACCG